>JAUVCD010000015.1 GCA_030590865.1 Myxococcales bacterium
GCCATCAAGCGAAGGAGCCACCCCGGATCCGCATCCGGATCCGCTTCCGCATCCGGATCCACTTCCGGATCCGAGTCCGCCTCAGAATCCGATTCGGATTCGGACTCAGACCCGGACTCGCACTCGCACTCGGACTCGGCCCCAGACTCGGACTCGCACTCGGACCCGGACTCGGACGCTGACGCGGACCCAGACTCGACGAAGTCGACCCGTTTTTCTATCATCACCCCCATCATGAACAGATTGCTCTTCTCCTTGATGGTTGGTTTGTCTGCGGCCGCCGCAATAGCTCCCGCTTGTGGTGGCGAGGAGGACGGTGGGGATCCGGGCACGACCAGCACCGGCGGAGGAGGATCCAGTGGCACCGGAGGGTCCGGGACCGGCGGCACCGGCGGCACTTTCGATCCCGACAATCCAGGGATCCACGTGTTTCTCAGCCTCGGCTCGGTGCTGATGATGGGCCAGTCCATCGAGCTGGCGGTAGCGGGCTTCATGCCGGCAGCGCGCGAAGACTTCGAGCCTGACGACACGGGCGACGTGATCCCCATCGACACCTGCGTGGTCACCGACCAGCAGCAGCCTCCGCCGGGCTGCACCAGTGACGAGCAGTGCGCGCCGGAGCAGGACTGCATCCCCTCTGAGAAGGATGACAACGGCAACCCGATCCCAGGCACCGAGGAATGCACCACCCCGCGGGAAATGATGGATGTTGGACCGCTCACGCTCGAGGGCTTTTTGACCGGCCCGATCGATCTCACTTACAACCCGGGCCAGAGCGGCGCTTACACCGTGCCGGGCACCGACGGCAGCCTCAACGCGGGCACCCTGGCCTTCGACACTACGTACACCTTCCACGGCAACGGCGACGCCGGCCAAGGCCTGGGCTCGTTCTCAGGGCAGATCGCTCTGCCGCCTGCGTTGGAGCTCACGTCGCCGCCCCTGGTCGAGCTCGGGATGCCAGGCCTGTTCGGCGTCGAGGCGAACCCAAGTCAAGATCTGTCCCTCGAGTGGAGCGGTGCGACCGGCGACGGCGAACTGCGAATCAACCTGACCGGTAGTGCCGGCTCGATCGACTGTCGGGTGGCTGACGATGGGACGTTCGGCATTCCTGCCGCCATGGTGGAGGGCGTCGAGCTGGCAGACATGGCATTGATGAACATGCTCACCCTCGACCGCCCAACTGTTGGCACGGCCAGCGGCGAGGGCATCACTTTCCATGCCATTGATGGACTCCAGACGCTGCTCATCAACGTAGCCAAGGTGCAGTAGACGGAGTGAGGCTGGGCGTCGGGCCACCCGTCGTGCTTCAGGTGGTCCCGCGGGCGATACCGACCAGCCAGTAGAGTGGGCATCCTGGATCGACTAGGCGGATCCGCTGCCCGCCCTGGGAGCTCTAGGGCGTGGGCGTGGGCGTGGGCGTGGGCGGCGCAGCCTTGTCACGATCGGTAATCTGGAACTGCACGCGGCGGTTGGCCTGTCGGCCCTCCGGCGTGTCATTCGATGCGACCGCCTGGTCGGGCCCGAAGCCCTTCGCGGTCATCCGGTTCGCGTTGACGCCGCGGGTCTCCAACGCCTTCATGACAGCTTTCGCGCGGTTCCGGGAGAGCATGCGGTTGAGAACGGCGGGCCCTTGGTTGTCGGTGTGGCCCTGAATCTCGATCTTCTTGATCTCCGGGTGGTCCTTCATGACCTGTGCGAGGTCGTCGAGCAGCTGGTCGCTGACAGACTTGATCTCTGCCTTGCCGGTAGCGAACTCGATGCGATCATTGATGACGATTTGGTCACCCTTGACCTGCACGGCCGGGCAACCGTTCTTCGTCGGATCAGGATCTGCCTTGCCCGCTTCGTTCGGGCACGCGTCAAGCGGATCATCGATGCCATCGCCGTCCGTGTCGCCAGGACAGCCGTTCTTCTTCGGGTCGGGGCTGGCAATCCCGCGGACCTGCGGACAAGCATCCACATCGTCGGTGATCCCATCGCCGTCCGAGTCGCCTGGCGGCGGGCAGCCGTTCTTCTGGGGATCCACGTTCGCCACGCCGGGCTGTTGCGGGCAGGCGTCGCCCTCATCCGGAATGCCGTCGGTGTCGGCGTCGGCAGGGGGCGGGCAGCCGTTCTTGGTCGGATCGAGGCTCGAGATCCCGGCCACCGTCGGGCATGCATCGGCGGTGTCGGGCACGCCGTCTGCGTCAGCGTCCATCGGCGTGAGGAGCGGTTGCTCCGCCGAGGGGCCCCCGTACTCCCAGCCGTTGAAACCGTGCCATTGCCAGTCTTCGTAAACGCCGCACACACTGAGCACGGCCTTGTGGCCATCCTGATGAACCTCCTCGACCTTGTCGCAGTTGCTGCGGAACGAGGCGTACTGAATCGCCTTTCCAGTGCTCACACAGGCGGGCAAGAGCAGGAAGATCGCGTAAGGGGCGTAACGGCTCAACATGGTCAGCAGCATAGTGGGACAAGCCTCGGATGTCGCCTATCGAGCGCCTGGGGGCGGGCCGCCTGCTGCTTCGTCGGTTCCGCTATCCGCCAGCCAGATCGATGAGGACCTTCGCCGACTGCAACGAGCAGAAAACGATGGCCTCCGCCTCTCACCCTTCCAGCAGCGCCGCAAGCTCGTCCGGCAGGGGTGAGGAGACCTTCAGGCCGGCGATCCCCTCCCCTCCCGGCCAGGCGAAGAGACTTGCGTGGAGCGCGTGGCGACCTAGCTGCGCCGAGGGGAGTGCACCGTAGAGGACGTCGCCGACCAAGGGCGCCCCCAGAGCGGCAAAATGCGCACGAATTTGGTGACGGTGTGCTCGCGAGGCGCTGGCCTCGACCAGGGCTTGGTCCCCAGAGCGGCGCAACACTCGGTAGCGGGTTTCGGCAGGGCGGGCCGCTAGCCGTGCAACCTCGCGGGGATCGCGACAGGCCCGCACCCGACGACGATTCTTGGGGTCGGTGGCCAAGGGGAAGTCAATCTGCCCGTGGTCCGCGACACCATCGCCAGGGCAGACCAAGAGGTACTGTTTGTCGACCGTCCCGGCCTTGATGGCCGCAGTAACCACAGCGAAGGCGCGACCATGACGGGCCGCCACCAAGAGGCCCGAGGTGCCGGTGTCCAGACGGTGACAGAGCCCGGGCTCGCGAGGTCCGTAGCCCACCCCGCGCATCTCGGGATAGCGAGCAAGCAAGGCGTTGGCGATGGTGCCCAGCTCGTCTGGACCCAACGGGGCGCTCGGCACACCGGCAGGTTTGTCCACGACGACCCAATCGTCGGTTTCCTCGAGCACCTCGAGGAACCTGGCCGCACCCTCGACATCGGCGAGCGCCTCGGCCTGATCGAACCCAGGCGGGACCAGCAGCTCGATGGTCGTCCCCGCAACGGCTCGCTGTCCTTTGGTGGCTTGATGATACCGGCCCTGTGCATCAACAACCGTGACCGCCTTGTTCGAGAACAGCGCTTTGGCCCGAGCGCGGCTCATCCCCGCAACCTCACGAGTCACCAGCCGATCGAGACGCTCGGTGGCCAGCTCGGCGGTCACCTCGATGCGCAGCCGGCGCTGTCCCGTGGCTACCACAGCTCGCCGTGGAGCTGCACACCGAGCCCAGGCTGCCCTACCTCACCAGGGGACAACGGGAGGCCGATCACGGCCGGTAGCGGGACGCCAATCTGAGAGACGAAGCGGCGGTCCGTCCCGTCGGACTGATCCGCAGGCGGCTCATCATCCCGAGACAACCACCAGGCAATCGCTCCACCGGCGAGCATGCCACCACCGGTGGCCGCTACCCAGCCCCGAGTCTTTTCAGCGGTCACCTCGTCGAACAAGAGCGGGCTCGCGGCCGAAGCGCCAGCCAAGCCACCTAACAAGAGGCCCACATCGATGGTGAGCACCTGCACCACGTCGGGGTGATAATTGATGGCCAGCGCCGAAGCCACCAGCCAACCACCCATGGCGCCGTAACCCATGCCACCGTGGGGGACCTCGCCGCTCTTGCCGCTCTCTGCCCACTCGGCCAACCCACCGACGAGCAGCCCCAGAGCCCCGCCTGAGTGGGCCAGGGCAGCGCCACCATCGCCCATGCCGCGGGACAGAAGACCCAAGCTGGAGAGGGTCAGACCGGTGGTCGAGGCAATCAAGGCGAGCGACCAAGGCTCGTCCTCGGTCGCCGACGGCGTGTCACCGAAGCGCCCCTCGTAAATGAGGTGGCCACCCACGGCGGGCCACCAGCCCCCGGCAGCCAGGTACCAAGCATCCCCCACGCCAACATCCCATTCGTCGGCCACGATGATGGCCGCGCCCAGGCCCACGCCTGCCCCAACGCCCAACAGCGGATAGAGCAAGCGGGGATCGTCCGACCGGCTCGCCCGCTGCAGCGAGAGGCCGACGTAACCTCCGAAAATCGTACCATTCACCGCCAGGATGGCGCGGCCGGCGCTGCTGGCAGGCGTGACGAGCTCAGGGTACCGCTCGCGGCTGGGGCGCTCGACCGGTCGCCCAGCCAGCCCTGACACCAAGTCACGAAGCATCACCGCACCGCGGACCATCACGTCCGAACGGTCGAGACGCTCGACCCGACTGAGCAGCAAAGCGGAGCCCGGTTGGGCGACAACCAGGGTCAGCTCGAGCGGCCCGTCGCCCTGCCCCGGATCGACCACCCGCAATGTTGGGAGGATGACCAGCCGGTCGTGACGCTGGGCAAGCTTGCGCACCTGGTGCACGTCGACCGCCTCAGACTGGCTCGCGGCGTCCTCGCTCACGTCGACCTCCAGACCGAGGTCTTGGGCCGTGTCAGTCAGCAAGGCGTCCAGCATCCGGCGCTGCTTGGCAAGCGGCGCCGGGACCGGGCTGGCGCCATGGGACAAGAGCACACGGGTGGGGAGAATCAGCGCTGCGAGCCCAGCCTCGGCGCCAGAGGCCACGCTGGTCCCTGCGGCTGCCGAAGGCTCGGCAGTCTGGGCGCCAGCCTTGCTCTCCCCAGAGTCGTCCGCTGCAGGCTCCGCGGCGTCACCCGGGCGAGCGAGCACGAGCGCCAGTGCACCGACGGCGACTGCGAAGGCCCGCCGCGCCATCAGAACATCACGATGCCGTTCGCGAAGATCTCGTAGGTGATGCTCTCGTCGACAGAGAAGCGCCGGCCGATGGCGTTGATGGAGGGGCGATAGGCCGGATTGGGAACGCCGGTTGCGGAAATGGTGCCACCGCCGAGCTCGGAGTGACAGGGACCGCTCTCGTAGACGTCTTCCTGAAAATCGGGATTGCAGGGCTGATCGTGACTGATGCCGTGAGCCTGGTCAAAACGCAGCCCAAGGCCGAAGTTCAGCTTGACGTATTCGGCCGCCCGCCAGGTGACCGAGGTCGAGGCGCGGTAGGAGCCGTAAGGCTCGATGACCGCCATGCCGGTGAAGTAGTTCTTTGCCGAGCCCTGGTCGACGACCGACTTGATTTCGCAATTGTCATCGTCCGGACAAGCATGCTCGTAGCGCTCCCACTTGGGATGGCGCAACGAGGGCGCGTTGCTCGAGCCTAGAGCGTCGAACAGCTCGCCGTAGTCACGGCCCTCCGAGTGGTACTCGCCCTCGAAACGCATGTCGAAAGTGAGGCGTCCGAACTTCTCGCGGTTCTCCCAGGGATGGATCATCATCCCCACCAGGACGGTGCCCACAATCGGGGGATGGTTGACCAACACGCCGTCGGCGTTGGCCATGTCCAGACCGCTCTCGCCCTGTTGAAACTCGAACAGGGCATTGAACCCGCCGTAGGGCTCGATGTACTTGAGCCGTTTGGACATCACGGTGTGAATCTCGAGCCCAATGGTCCCACGAGTGATACCCGCGCTGCGCTCCTCGATGGCGTCACTTTCCAAGGGACGGCCATCCTCGTCGAACAAGTTGGGTAGCCCTGCCGGATCATCGGCAGGGTCAGTCTCCTGAGAGCCATTGCGATTGATGTCACCCTCGTGGGCGCACTCGACCTCGCCACTGGCCGGGTTGACGTTACACGCGTGCATCGGCTCTCCGGCACTGATGCGCGCCTCGGCGCCGAACACCCAGGTCGGCTTGGTGCGATCCCGGGCCTGGTTGAAAATCGCCAGGTCGAGTCCCACCGCCACGTATTCCACGCCGCTGCGATCTGGAGCCTCAAAAGGCAAGGTGAACAAGGTCTCGCCAGGCGCCCCGCCGATGACCGCCGCCACGTCGCCCTCCGCGAGGTCCGGCTCATCGATCCGTCGCGAGTTGGACAGCACGATGGGGATGCGGGTGTAGATGGCGAGATCTTTGTAGAGGCCGATGTCGAGCCGCGGCGTCAGCCGCGAGGTCGTTTCGACGTACTTGCCTACCTCCAGCAACTTGCTGGTGTAGCCGCCGGTCGTCAGCCCCGGGGCATAAATAGCCGACTCGCGCATGATGCGAGCCCGCTTCGACAAATACTCGAAGCCGAGGGTGACTTGGATATCGAAGGGATCGCCGTTGTCGTCATCGAAGGCGTCGATGACGTCGGTAACGTCCCCAGGCTCCAACATTATTGGGGGTCTGACCGTCTCTTGGGCGTCCGCCGGTGGGGCCACCAGTGAAACACCCGCAGCGGCCAGCGCCGACAGGGTCGCTGCGGCAGTCCACCGCCTTGGTCGTCGTCTCGCTGAGCTAGGCGACGACCTGCGAGGTCGCCGAGGCTCAGCCCCCTTCAACGGAGTCAACTTGTCGATAAAATGCGCACGCATCGTTGCCGGAAGGACGCTAGCGGGCAGTCACCGAAGGTGTCAATCGCTGTCTTTGTCGTCGCGCTCTTTGCGTGACTTCTTCAGCCGCTCCTTGAATTCGGTACGAAGCGCGTCCAGCTCGTTCTGAAGCTCATCTTGGGGCCCGAGCGGCACGGTGGCCTTGGGAGACGTGTAGGGCTCGGTCGGGTCGTCAGCGGACGATCCACTTGTCTCTGCGGGGCTCCCTTGGTCAGAGGAGCGTCCTCGCCCCTCGGGCAACGTCTCCTTGAGCTCCCCTTGCGGGCTCCCGACACCCTGCTTGGTCAGGGCCCCGCCGCTCGCCGAGCGGAGCGTGCCCTGCCGTTCTCTCATGCTCGGTCGCGGAGCGGGCTCGTCCGACGCCTTCACAGTCGCTTCCGCTACCGACCGGGGAATGCGTCGCGTCTTAGCCTCACTCCGTGCCCGCGGGTGCCCCGGCCGGGTCCTTCTGGCATCGAAGGGGACAGGCCCAGCGCCGCCAGGGACCGGTAGGTCACCCACCAGTAGGCGGGGCGTTTCGAGACTCGCGTCCCCGCTAGACGGCGTGCCGTCGCTGCCGCCGTCCCAGGAAGGCGAGTCTTCCGCCTGCTGGGCCAGCTCGGGCGCCTCGTCGCGAGACGGTGAGTCGTCGATCCGCTGGGCCATTTCAGGGGCATCGTCAAAAGAGGGCGAGTCCTCGATTCGGTGCACAATGCCGGGCGCCTCGTCGAAAGACGGCGAGTCCTCGATTGCCGAGGGGGACAGCGCGAGCTGCTCAGCAGCACTGAAGCCGAGCTGCAGGCGACCCAGGCCTCGGGTGACTGGCTGGACGAAGGGGTCTTCCGCTGCCGAGCCGTCAACGGCCCGCGCGGTGTCCCGGGCTTCGTCTTCGGCGTCCAGCTCTTCTCGAGCGATACTGAGGTCGCGGGAGGTCTGCTCCAGACGATCGGCAAGCACGCCGAGAAACTGCCAGAGCAGCTTCACCGCAATGTGGGGCTCGGACCGGATGATGTCGAAGAAATCGGCCCGCCGGAAGGCGATGAGCTCGGCAGGCTCTGTGGCGGTCACCGTGGCCGACCGCGGCGTGCTGCGAAGCAGCGCCATCTCGCCGAGATGCTCGCCCGGGCCGATCTCGTCCAGCACGGCTTGGCCCGTCTCGATCTTCAGCTTGCCCTGGAGGGTGACGAACATCTGGTCGCCTGCTTCGCCCTCCTGCACCACGACCTCGTCTTTTTCGTACTGATAGACCTCGGCAGCCTGCATGACCCGCAACAGCTCGAGCTCGTTGAGTCGGGAAAACAGCGGCATGCCGTGAAGCACGTCGCGAGTCAGCTGCAACCGGCGCGCCCGGGCGCCATCACCCATGTCGCCTCGCCCAAGCCGCACGAGCACCACGGTGATGTTGTCTTTGCCCCCTTTTTCGTTAGCGAAATCGATGAGCCCCTGGGCGGATCGCTCGCCATCCGGCTCTCCGAGATGCTTGGCCATCACCTCGCCAGCGTCGTCCAGGTAGCCCGTCAGCCCATCAGACGACAGCAGGAACTGGTCGTTCGGCAGGACCTCCAGATTGAGCGTGTCGACCTCAGCGTGCTGATAGACACCAACGGCTCGGGTGATGGCATTCTTTCCAGGAACCCGGTCCACTTCTTCAGGGGTCACCATCCCCAGGCGCAGCAGCTCGTTGGCGATGGTGTGATCCTCCGTCACTTGACGGATGACGCCATCCCGCACCAGGTAGATGCGGCTGTCGCCGACGTGGGCGACATAAGCCCGCGACCCGATCAGCAGCAGCAGCGACAGCGTCGTGCCCATGCCGCGCTTGGCCTTGTCACGCTGAGCCTCAGCGTGGATTCGCTCCGAAGCGGTGTGAACCGCGTACTCCAGCAATCCCAGTATGTGGCCGGTGCTGACCTCGGAGCGTGGCCCGTGAACGGCCCGGTCCTCGAGATGCTCGGACTGGGCGGTGAGCACCTCGTGGACGATCCGCACCGCCATCGAGCTGGCTACTTCGCCGGCCGCATGACCCCCCATGCCGTCAGCTACGATGAACAGACTCATGTCCTTGTCGACAAGGTAGCTGTCCTCGTTGTGGGCACGCTTGCGCCCTACGTCGGTGGCGGCGAAGAACCGGATTTTATCCACCAGAGACATCGGGGACTTAGGCTAGCGCCGTGGGCTAGAGAAGCGTAGCGGTTATTGGCGCAGCCGCGCTCCCTGTTCCCGAGCAACAATCACCCCCAACATGCGACCGCTGCGGGGACCATCTCGGCGGTAGGAGTGGAACTGCTCTGGGTCGCACATCGTACATCCTGCCACATGGTCCACGTCGCGGACGCCAACGCTGCGCAGTTGAGCTTCGATGACCTGGCGCAGGTCCACATGAGGCTTCGGAAAGCCATGGACCACCGCGGCCGCGCCGCAATCCGAGGCGGCGGCGAGCTGAGCGGCAACGTCAGCCCCCACCTCGAAGCAGCAACGCTCGATGTGGGGCCCCACAGCGGCGATTAGGTCGCCTGGCCCGTTGGTTAGGGCGCGCAGAGCAGCCACGCCAGCGGCCGCGACGCCGGCCACCGTCCCGCGCCAGCCGCTGTGGATGGCCGCCACCGAGCCGGTCACCCGGTCGGCCACCAGTACGGCAGGACAATCGGCTGCTCGCACGCCACAACCCACCCAGGGAACGGACGACAGGGTAATGTCTCCCTCCTCGAACAGCAGCGCCTCGCGATCCTCCTGGCCTAACAGGACTCGGTGATCGCAACCGTGAACCTGGCTCAGGTAGTAGATGTGCTCTGCCGAGACGCCGATCTCCGCGGCAGCGCGCTGCAGGTTGGTCCGCACCGCGCTAACGGCATCCCCCGAAGCTGTCGAAAAGTTGAGGCTGTCCCAGGGCGACGGGCTAACGCCACCCTGACGACCGAAGAAGGCATGCCTGAACCCGGCCCTTTCGAGCAACGGGCTGCGCAGCCCTAACGCCATGATGGCACCCTCGACCATCTGCCCACAGACCACCGTCTGGCCACAGCTACCCTCACCGTCGACCATAGGCGCCGAAGCGGTCGGCTGCCACATCCAATGGCGCGCGTGCTAGGTTCCAGGAGTTCGCCCATGGCCCCTCCGAAGGACCGCTACATCGGCCGCAACATCGCAGACGGCCAGTTCAAGATCCTCAGGAAGATCGGCACCGGAGGTATGGGCTCGGTCTACAAGGCCTCCCAGCCTGAGATGAATCGGCTGGTGGCGGTCAAGATCCTCCACGCCAAGCTGAAAGACCGAAAAGACCTGGTGTCCCGCTTCCGCCGTGAAGCTCGGGCGATGAGCCATTTGGAGCACCCCAACACCGTGAAGGTGATGATGTACGGCGAGCTCGACGGTGGCGAGCTGTACATCGTGATGGAGTACCTGGAGGGCAAGAACCTCAACCAGATCGTCCGCCGGGAAGGACCGATGCCGGTGGAGCGCGCCATCCCGGTGCTGGTTCAGGTGTGCGGAGCCCTCGAAGAAGCCCACGAGCTGGGCATCATTCACCGGGATCTCAAGCCAGAGAACATCTTCCTCACCAATCGGGCTGGGGTTTCAGACTTCGCCAAAGTGCTCGACTTTGGCCTCGCCAAGGTCACCGAGAAGGAGCTGCGCCCAGGGTCCATCATGCTCACCCAAGAAGGCATGGTGTTTGGCACTCCTGAATTCATGTCCCCCGAACAAGCGCAAGGCGAAGTCCTCGACCGGCGCAGCGATTTGTACTCCTTGGCGAACATCCTCTACGAAGCGCTAACGGGCAAGCTGCCCTTCGAAGCCCGCACCTCGATGGAGTACATCCAGCTCCATGTCACCAAGCCGCCCATTCCGCTAGACGAGCGAATCCCCGGAAAGACGTTCCCGCCCGGTCTTGGTGACGTCATCGCCCGAGCCTTGGCCAAGGACCCAGACGATCGGTGGCCAACGGCGGCGGCCTTTGGCGAAGCGCTGCTTGCTTACGCCTCGCCAGAAGCGCTGGCCCGCGTGATGGGACCGGCGCTCAGCAGACCAGCCGGGGCAGGACTATCACCGATCGTCTCGGGAAGTGCCGCCCCGGCACCGGCCAGCGAGGATGTGCGCCAAGACGCCGAAACCATCGAGGTGAGCCGTGGAGGCGCTGGCGGGCAGTCAGCGGCCACGGCAGACACCCACCCGGCTCCTGAAGACCAGACAGACAAGCCGCCTAACCCCGCGGGGTTGCTGGTCCAACCCCAGGCATCGTCTGGCCTGAGCTCACGGACGCTCATCTTGGTGTCCGCGGTGTCGGTTATCGTCGGCATCGTGATGGCCGTCCTCGCCCTGCGCTTGATGGGATGACGAGCCGGCTAAGAGCAGGTTCGACTATTGGGAGTAGGCCATGGCCGGCCCCTCACGCTCGAGCACCCCGTGACCGCGCCAGGGCGCCGTGAGCGTGTAAAACATCAAGCGTCCCGCCTCGTCGAGCTCGCAAGCTGACTCGTACTCGACGCCAGTGTCGTCACGAATGAACAACCTGAACTTGTCGCCCTGCACGTCGGCGATGCGGTAGGCCCGGTCGAAGGTCAAGGTCTTGCTGGCGCTCGTGAGCCGCCCGCTCTCGACGCGTACCACGATCCTCTCAGCCTGCATCCCCAGCAGCATCGCCGGCGAAAGCTGGGCATCGGGGACATAGCTCTGCAAGCGCCAGACCCCGGCGATCCGCTGATCGATGTGGGCCCGCGCAACGGCCGCAGCGTCCGGTCCATGCGGGCCCTTGGCCCCAGACCCGCAGCCGGTCGTGACCAGCATCATCAGGCAACAGGCCAACCATGGGTGAAGCTTCATCGTTCGAGCCTAGCTCGGCAGCCGGGACGAATTGAAAGGGAATTGTCCATCTAGACGGCAGAGTCGTGGCCGCCAGGGCGTTGATCACTAGACTGTGGCGACGAGGGCAACCTGGCCTGCCACTGAGAGAGCAGCCGGCAGCTGCCGCGACAACCACAACCATGACCCGCCATCGGCACCTCAGCTCCAGGCCCAGCGGCCGCCCCAGCCTGCCCGAAGGCGCAGTCGAAGACGACCAGCGAAGTGACCGGGATGGGGGTGCCAAGCGCCGCCCGCTGGCGATCGTCATGCGCTGGTTGAAACGCCTGGTGCTAGCAACGCTGGCCCTCACACTGGCCGGCGTGGTCGCGATCTGGCTCGTGCTTCGCCATTACGAGCAAGACCTGCCGTCAACCGCCGAGCTCAAACACTACCACCCCCCTCAGGTCACCCGCGTGCTCGCCCGGGACGACAGCCTGCTCGCCGAGCTCTTCGTGCAGCGCCGAACTGTCGTGTCCATCGCTGAAATCCCCAAGGAGATGAGGGTGGCGGTGCTCGCCGCCGAAGACGCCCACTTCTATCAGCACGAGGGGCTCGACTACCTGGGAATGTTGCGCGCCCTGGTCGTCAACCTGCGCTCTGCCTCGACCCGACAAGGGGGCAGCACCATCACCCAGCAAGTGGTGAAGAACGTGCTCTTGACGCCTGAGCGTACCTTCGAGCGCAAGGCGCGCGAGGTGTTACTGGCCCGACGGATCGAGCAAGAGCTCAGCAAAGACGAAATCCTCGAGCTGTACCTCAATCACATCTACTTCGGACACGGCCGCTATGGGATCGAGGAAGCGTGCCGCTACTACTTCGGCAAGGGCGTCGGTGAAGTGACCCTCGCTGAGGCCGCGCTGCTCGCCGGTCTGCCGAAAGCGCCCAACCTCTATTCGCCGCGAGTGGACTTCGAGCGCGCCAAGCGGCGCCGCAACGCGGTCCTCGAGCAGATCGCCCTCAAAGGCTTTGCCGACGCCCGCAGGGCGGAGAAGGCGAAACAGGAACCCCTCGTTTTGGCCCCGGCGGTCGAGTCCCTACCGGAGCTCGCACCCGAGGTAGTCGGGGAGGTGCGCCGTACCCTTCGCCACCTGGTCGGACCGGGCTCCGTCCGAGGGGGCTACACCATCACGACCAGCATCGACCCGACGCTCCAGGCGGCGGCACGAAAGGCGGTCCGCAACAACCTGGACAGCTACGCCAAGCGCCACGGCCTGCTCGCGCCGTTAGACGAGAAGGGGAACCGTGGCTCGTCGCCCTTTCAGGGTACGCCGCTAGCCAAGGGACACCACATCTACAACGGCGTGGTGTCCGGCGCCGACGACGCCACCGGGATGCTGCAGGTCCGAGTGGGAACCGTCGAAGGCAGGGTGCCTTTGCACCAGTCAGCGCGCTACAACCCGAAGGGACTGCCGCCGAGCCGTTTCGCGGCAAAGGGCACGATTGTACGGGTAAGTCCGGTGCTCGAACGGAGCGTAGGCCCCGACGGAGTACCGCGAGAATACCGCCTCGAGCTCGGACCCCAGAGTGCGCTGGTGGCCATCGACGTCGCCACCCGGGAGATCCGCGCCCTGGTGGGGAGCTACGAGGCCGTGCGGGGCGGGCTTGACCGGGCGAGCTTCGCGCTCCGCCAGCCTGGCTCGAGCTTCAAGCCCTTCGTCTACAGCTACGGCATTCACACGCGACGTTTGACCGCCGCAACCGCCGTCAGCCCACCACCAACGGACCCCTCAGCCGAGAGCACGACGGAAGGCCCCGCTCAGCCCCCTCTCCGGGTGCGGCAGGCGGTGGCCAAGAGCGTCAACGAAGCGGCGATCTGGGCCCTCAAAGAGGTGGGAGCCGAGGGCGTGGTCCGCTGGGCGCAAGCGATGGGCATCACAGCGAAGCTGGCTCCCACCGATTCGCTGGCATTGGGCGCCTACGAGGTAAGACCCCGGGAGCTCGCTGCGGCCTATGCCACTTTTGCCGCTGGCGGGACCTATGACGCGCCTGTGCTCATCACCAAGGTGGTGGGCCCAGATGGACACGAGGTCGATCTAGCCACAGGCACGCCGCGCAGACGAGTCATGGAAGAGGCGGAGGCCTACCTAGTCACGAGCCTGCTGACCTCGGTCGTCCAGTCGGGCACCGCGCGAGCAGCCCGTTCGCTGCCCTTTCCGGTGGCGGGCAAGACAGGGACGACCAACCAATCAAAGGACGCATGGTTCGCTGGCTATTCGCCTGACTTGGTGTGTGTCGTCTGGACGGGCTACGACGATGCCGTGTCCCTCGGCAAGCGTGAGGTCGGCGCAACGGCGGCGCTGCCGGCGTTCATCGAGCTGATGCGAGCAGCCCACAGCAGCCGCAAGACAGGGCCGTTCAAGAGGCCGGCCGGTCTTGTGGACGTGGCCATCGATCCCTTGAGCGGTCTGCTGGCCTACGAGGATCAGGAGGACGCCCTGACCGAGCTGTTTCTGGCAGGCACCGAGCCAGCCGAGGTGGCCGAGCCCCCTGACGCAGGAGCCGACGGAGGCGGTGGGTCGATGGACGCGGGACCGACCGAAGAGTCGCTAGACGGGGGCGACGGCGCCACCGCAGCGGACGGCGGCGACAGCAGCAGTGGCACCGGCGGAGCTCGACCGATCGCCCAAGACGATGACATCAGCGCCAAGCCACCTGGTTCCGGGACGGCCAGCACAGCGGCACCACAGCCCAGCGCTCGGGTCGAAGCCACGCCCCCGCCCCCAGCATCGACAGGAGCCCCGCCACCCTTCTGAGCCCGCTGGACCATGGAACGAGCCCAAACCCTCCAACGTGGGCTATCTTGGTTAGATGGGACGGGACCGCAGGGCTTTGACAGCTGCTGCACGTATAATTGGGTAACGTGGACGCAGGCGACCTCATCTCCAGCAAATACCGACTGCAACGCCTCCTCGGCGCCGGCAGCATGGGATCGGTGTGGGCAGCCCGCAACGAGCTGACCAACCGGGACTTCGCCGTCAAATTCTTGCTCCCAGAGCTGTCCCGCAACGAAGAAGCCCTCAACCGTTTCTTCCTCGAAGCACGGGCCTGCGGCCAGATTCGCCATCCAGCAATCGTGGACGTCTACGACATGGGTCAGGCCGATGACGGGTCGCCCTACCTTGTGATGGAGCTGCTCGAAGGCGAGGGCTTCGACCAGCGCATTCAGCGGCAAGGCCACATGCGGGTCGTGGATGTCTGCCGTTACATCGCCGTGGTCTCCCGAGGGTTGGAGGAAGCCCATACTCGCGGCTTGATCCATCGTGATCTGAAGCCGGGCAACATCTTCTTCGCCATCGACAAGGGCGGTGAAGTGTTCCCCAAGGTCTTGGACTTCGGGATTTCGAAGGAGGTCGCGCCTGACGACTTCGACTTCGTGAAAACGAGCACGGGCACGGTGCTCGGATCGCCTGCCTATATGAGCCCCGAACAGGCCGGTGGATTGCTCGATGTGGATGCGCGAACCGACATCTGGGCGCTCGGCGTCATCATGTACGAAGCGCTCACTGGCGCGCTGCCCTTCGACGCCAACAACTACAACGCTCTGATGCTGCGCATCATGACGGCACCTCACCAATCAGTAGCGGAGCTGAAACCTGAAACGCCAGCCGAGCTGAGCGAGCTGATCGACAAGCTCCTGGAGAAGGACCGTGACCAACGGGTCAAGTCGGCCGGTGAGCTCGGTAGCCGGCTCGAACGAATCTACGCCAAACTGACCGCTACGCCGCTGTCGATGCCTGAGCGCAACATCACCCTTCCGATCACCGACGGTCCGACTCAACACGGCTGGTTCAAAGTGCGCATGACCGGCGGCGGCGGTCGCCTGCCGCCAGCGCTGTGGATCGGCGGAGGGCTAGCGGTGCTCGGCTTGGTCGGCGGGGGTTTCGCACTCGCCAGCGGCAACGATGCTCCGGTCGACGCAGCCGCACGGGTGGGGGCAGTCGTCGAGGCCATCGTCACCAAGGCCAGCTCTGAATGCCGGGAGACGGTGGCGCGAGACAAGGCTGAGCTGGCGGAAGCTGCGGTCAAGGAGGCCGAGCGCCGGGCCGCGGCGGCAGAGAAGGGGCGGGATGAGCGTGACGTGCCGACACCAACGACGAGCCGTCCCAAGTCCACGGGCAAAGATCCCCACGGCGGGGTCGATGGCCCCGGGTTCTGACGCCCCTGCGCAGTTCAACAGTCCCACAGGCCAACAGGAGCGACCTTGCGCGCACACCGAATCGTTTCTCTCCTCCAGCCACTGCTCCGCCTGTCCGCACCACCCGCGAGACTCGGCGCGCCAGCCCCGCGACTCACCTGGCGCCAGCTATGCGGGGCCCTGGCGCTAGTCACAGGTGCAACGCTGCAGCCAGGCTGTGGTGGCAAGGCAGTCGTCGACCAGCCCCTGGCCATGGGTGGCGCTGGCGGCACTGGCGCCGGGACGACCACCACGTCGAGCACCGGGGCCTTCGGTGGAACCGGTGGGACAGGTGCTCAGGGCGCCGGCGGCACTGGCGGCGAGCCTTACCCTTACCAGCTCGTCGAGATCGATCTCGGCCCGGTTGCGAAAGACACGCCGGTACCCTTCGAGGTGTCACCCCAGACTCTGGGGGTCACCACCATCGTCTACTCGCCCAACCTCTTTGGAACGGTCGGGGTCAAGACGGTGCGGGCTCCCAACCTGGAGCTGCTAGTCAACAACTACAAGATCCCTGGGCACCACTACGAGTTCTCCTGGTACGGCACGACGGTCACCGGGCTACCCCAGTCGGACGTAGCGACGGTCATGCCGGTGGTGATGCCCGGAACCTGGGAGCTGACCGTCGGTGATCCCTACAGCAACGACGACGCGGCCAAGGTGAGCATCTGGCGGCGGGAGAGCGCAGACGGGGCTTTCCATGGCGGTCTGCTCGACATAAACGTGTTCATCGCCGGCGGGTCGGTCAGTGAGTCTTATGCGACCACGATGCTCACCAGCGCCTTCGACGGCCACGCCGGGCTCAACCTGGGCAACCTAGATTTCTACTCCCTCGGCGCTCAGTGGCAGACCATCGACGAATCCAGCTTCCTGACGGTGCTCGAGCAAACGGCCATGGCGACCCAGGCGCCTGCCCTGAACGTGATTTTCATCGGTTGGTTCGAGGGCGATCTCGAGCAGGCCGCGGGCATCGCAGCGGGCATTCCAGGGCAGGGTATCGAGCACGGCACCCACTCGAGCGGCGTGGTCATGATGTCCTTCGGGGACATGAACGTCGACTCGCTCATCGTGCGCCACGAGAGCAGCCACCTGGCGGGGCTGTTCCACACCACCGAAATCGCACCCAATAAATTCGACCCGCTGTCCGACACGCCCCAGTGCGCCGACGTCGAGCAGCTGCTGGACAGCTGTCCAGACGTCTACAACCTGATGTTCCCCTACGCCATGTATGGCCTCGAGGTCACGCCGCTGCAGGAACGAGTGATCCAGGGCAGCAGCCTCTACCGGGGCGAGCTGATTTTCGCCGGCGACGACGAACTGGGAGAGGACGTCGACGGGAACGCTGCAGCTAGCAGCCACCAGCGCCAGGGCCGCAGCGCGGCCCACTGGGAGTCCACCGAGGACCAGCGGGCTGCTGCCGCACCAACCGGCCAGTGGACCCAGGGGCTCGATCGGTCGGTCACCCATCTGCTGAGCGGCCACTGGTGTGGGCAAGACTGGCTCCGCGGCGGCGCCCTTCCCTATCGCAAGCTGCTCGCCAAGCTGGGGATCAGCACCGACCAGCTGTGGGCCATCGGACTGGCCACCGATGCGCCCAGCCAGGTGCGCTACCGGGCGCTGCTCGCCGCGGCTAGTCCAGCCGCTAGCACTGCTAGTCCTCAGCCACGCGGGGGTGCGTCGGTGCCCATCGCTGATCTGAAACGCCTCGCGCGAGACCGCCGCGCCCCTCGTGGGCCACGACTCGGAGCCTTGCAGGCGCTACGACACCTGTCGCCTACCGTCGCCCGCCGCTTGGCGGGTGAGCTACGGGATGATGGCGACGCGACGATATCCCACTGGGCTCGTCGCTGAGCTCACGCGCAAAGGTCACGGCTAGGGCCGCTAGGGCCAAACCAAGGCGATGGCCTCGGCCACGCCACCGCCCGCTTCAGCGGTCGCCGTAAGCCGATCGGTCGCCGCCTGCACGACCCGCTCGGGGCCACCAGCCATGGCGAAGGAGCGTCCGGCAACAGCGAACATGGACAAATCGTTGTGCCAGTCACCGACCACCACGGTCTGAGCGAGGGTGACTCCGTGGTGCTCGACAAGAGTCTGAAGACCGGTGCCCTTGGACACGCCGGCGGCGTGGAGCAAGATACAGGAGACGCCCACGTGCGCTGAGACGTCAAAGCGAAACACGTCGAGCGCTTGGCATTGGCGCAGCTCGGCAGTGGCCGCAGCGATGGGCTCGGTCAGGCCGATGGCGACCACCCCCAGGGGCCCGCTGGGCGTCTCCCAGCAGGGATGGTCGAGGACCCGGTCGACCCGTTCGAGCTGGTGAGACCAACCGGTGACGTAGCCCTCGAAAATCGCACCCCGCTGGTCGAAGGCGACGTGGCCCTGGGCGAGGGTGAAGACTGCAAAATCGTGTCGCCCCAACGCCGTTCTCACTGCCGCCGAGCCATGGGCCGCCAGGCCCTGATAGATAGGCTCGGCACCCCCTGGGTGCATCACAATCTCCGCCCCGTTGACGCACACCTGCGGCCCCTGCAGAGCGAGCTCTTCCAACACCGCGACGGTCCCGGAGTAGAGCCTCCCGGTGGCGATGGCCACCGGCACGCCACGGGCTTGCAACGACGCTATCGCGCGCTTGTCTTGGGGAGCGATCCCACCGCGCCGACGCACCAGCGTTCCGTCGAGATCAACGGCTAACAGCTCGTACATCCGTCGGTCGTGTAGCTCTTTGGGGCGGCGCGAACCGCTCCGAGCGGTCACACGGGGAATACGGAGACTTGCTTCTTGGTGCGGGTCTTCCAGTGGTACTTCACTTGCCCGTCGATCCGAGCGTACAACGTGAAGTCCCTACCGAGCCCGACGTTCTTGCCAGCAGCGATGGTGCCGCCAACCTGACGCACGAGAATGCTACCGGCCGTCACGGTCTCGTTATCGTAGACCTTCACGCCCCGGCGCTGGGCACAAGAGTCACGCCCGTTGCGTGATGAGCCGCCACCTTTTTTGTGAGCCATGGTGTCTGTCTCCTAGGCGGTGATGCCCGTAATCTCGACTTGAGTGTAGAATTGACGATGACCGGTCTTGCGGCGGTACTTCTTCCGTCGGCGCATCCTGAAGACGATGACCTTCTTGCCCCGTTCTTGGGCAATGATCTGAGCCTTCACCGATGCGCCCTTGACGACCGGCTGCCCCACTTTGGGGGAGTCGCCGCCCACCAGGAGCACCTCGTCGAAGGTGACCGAATCGCCCGGCTCGCCGGCGATCTTTTCCACCTGAAGGGTCTCGCCCTTCGCCACTCGGTATTGCTTGCCGCCTGTCTTGATGACCGCGTACATCTTCGAAACCCTTCGTTTCACTAGGAGCGATGGCACCCATAGGCCATCGCGAGGCAGCGCAGTATACGGGTCTTTCGCCGCTTGGCAAGCACAGCGGCACTTATCCAGGGCTAGCCGCCTCAGAACCGGCCGCGCAGCCCCAAAGCACCGAGCCCCACCGTGGGCTCCAAGACTAGCGCTTCGCTCGTGTCCGCGCCTGAGCCTCCGATGGTGAAGACCAGCCCCACGACGCCAACTGCAGCGCAGACTCCGCCGACGATGAAGCCCACGGTCGAGACATCTGCAAGCGTCAAAGCCGAGTCGAGATCCTCCTCGGTGGACGACCGCGGACACTGATCATCTGGACAGTTTTCTTCCAGATCAGCCGTCTTCGAGGCCGCCATCCCACCGGTGACGGCACCGACGCCCAGGCCCACCGCACCGAGCCCAAAGCCTACCAACATGACCGGCATGGCCCAACCAGGCGCGCCATCATCGACGACCGGATCTGCCGGAGCGTCACCCTCTGGGGCAAAGCTGACCTCGATGAGCCGACTCTGCGCCCCCTGCTTGACCAGAACCTGAAGCTCGACTGGCGGCAAACCACCATGCTCCAATATGAAGGAGTGTTGGCCTGGATCTAGCTCGACCGGCTTGCCATCCAGGGTCTCGGAGACCAACTCGCCATCGACGGTCACCCGCACCGCGGTGGTATCGCCCCCGTCCGTTCCGGTGGCGCCGATGACCACGCTGGGGATCTGGGCGGTCACCTCCTCCAGCCAAGGCGCGCACTCGGAGCTCACGAACTCAGGGCACGACGCCTCGGCACAGACCTCCAGCGCCCGTTTTGCCGCAACCAGCTTCCCCTCCTCGCGCAGCGTCTGGGCCCGTTCGAATGACGTGATGCAGGCCTCCCTGGCAGCCGTGTCGGCGACGCCATCAGCACCGGCTCCGTGGGCGGTCACCGGCACCAATGCCAAAGCAGCAATTAATGGAGGCAGCGTGAAGGGAATTCGAGAGTGCTTCATGGTACTCATCATCGGCATTCGGGTCGTACTCGTAGCTGCCCATTGATGCGAATCAGGGCGTTCTTGCCCACGCAGTTCGGCTTCTGAGGTTTCGGCGGAGCCTTGGGTGGGCTCACCTGCTTGGTGGGTGGGGGCGCCGGCTGACTCGACGCAGCTGATGCTGAGACCATCGCGCTGGCGCTCGCCGTAGCCGTCGGCTCAGCGGCGGCCGGAGCTTGTGACGGAGCTGCGCTGGCCGTAGGCGCTTCGCTGGCAGCAGCGCCACTGTCGTTTGGCGCGGCCACCTCGGCATTATTTGCTGTGGTGGATGATGTCAGCCGGCCGATGAAAATCCCGCCACCGGCAAGGACCGCGAGGAGTAGTCCGACTCCCAAGATCAGACCCATGCGGCTCTTCTGAGGCTCCGCCGGATTGAGCGTGCTCGCCGCGCCGGTGAAGGTGGCGCCACTCGGACCGGTGGCGGTCTGGACGGGGGCGCCATAGCCTGACTGATCCGGGGGCGCCTGAGTGCCCCAGGTTTGCCCGGCGACAGCGCCTGCTGGAGGGGCCGCACCGGTAGCGAGGTGGCCCGACGCTGGCGCCACCGCTGGCGTTGCCGCCGCTGGTGCTGCAGCCACCGTCGCTTGCTGGAGTGGGGCGCCGGCTTGGGCCACCGGAATGGCCTTCACCGCCGCCGAAAAACTCTCGGCAAACTCCTTGGCCGTTTGGAATCGCTGATCCGGATCGACGTGAAGGGCTCGAGCGAACCAGAAGTCCATCGCCACCGGAAGGTTCGCAGTCTTCACCGACGCCGGGGTGAACTGGGCACTGACGATAGCGATGCAGAGCGCACCGAGGGTCTCACCCTGAAACGGTACCGCGCCCGTCAGGGCCTCGTAGGTGGCCACCGTCAAGGCCCACAGGTCAGCTCGTGGGCCAGCATGTTTGGCGCTCGTGACCTGCTCGGGGCTCATGTAGTAGGGCGTGCCCAACATCGCGCCGGTCCGCGTCATACCGTGCTCCGAGGGCATCTCGGGCTGCTTGGCAATGCCGAAGTCGAGCACCTTGATGAACAGGTCGTAGCCCGACTCGATACAGAACAGATTGTCCGGCTTGATGTCCCGGTGCACGACCCCGAGCTCGTGGGCCTTGCTCAGCACCTCGGTGGTTTGTCGCACCATCAAGGCGGCCTGCTCCAGGCTCAGAGGGCCAGCGCGTTTCAGTCGGTCGGCCAGGCTCTCTCCTTCGAGCAGCTCCATCACGATGAACGGCGTGCCATCGTCCATCACCCCGTGATCGTAAGTCTGCACCACGTGGGGACTCTTGATCTGAGCGGCCACCCGCGCCTCGCGCTCGAATCGAGCCAACATGGCAGGATCTCCACTGGCGACGCTGGCGAGGATGAACTTGACGGCTACCTGGGTGTTCAGCGTGAGGTGGTCGGCCACCCACACACTCCCCATGCCCCCCTTTCCCAATAGCCGCACCAGCCGCACGCGGGGCGTGACCATGAGGCCTTCGACTGCCGCATCAGCACTCGCAGACTGAGGGTCGGACACGCTGAGTATGTTTGCACGCCGTGCAGTCAATCACAACGCAACCCAAGCCACCGGCACGGACTCGACACCCGTGCCTCCAGGCAAACCGCTTGTGACTCTATTGGAGGGAGAGATAGATTGTCTGTGTCTTCCAGTAGAATGAGGCAGTTCATGAGAGAACGTTCGAGCTTGCTTTGGGTCGCCCTGTTGTTCGTCAGTGCCGTCAGTTGCCGCAGCGTGCTCGGCCTGGACAACCTCGAGCTCGTCGACGACGGCGCGACCGGCGGGAGTGGCGGCACCAGTAGCGGCTCGGGCGGCTCAGCAGGTTCGGGCGGCATCGCCCAGGAGTGCACCACCGCCGCCGACTGCACCGGCGCGCTCGGCGAATGCGACGACGCCTGGGAGTGTCCGGCCAACACCTGCGTGAAGGTCTTCAAGCCCGGTGGTGAACCCTGCAACCAAGGACTCTTCATGTGCTCGGGCCAGGGCTTCTGCGGCGAGTGCATCTTCGACGAGCGGCGGTGCACCACCGACAACACCATCGAGGTCTGTACCGCCGAGGGGGAATGGCAAACAGCGCCGGCACCTTGTGAGGGCGTGACGCCGGTGTGCAGCAGCGGAGCCTGCCAGCAGGTACTTCAGATCGGGCTCGGCATCTCACACCATTGCGCCGTCATCGCCGACGGAACCGTGCGCTGCTGGGGTGACGACTACGAGGCACAGCTGGGCCAGGGCACGATCGGCACCACATCTGACATCCCGGTCGAAGTCATGACCATCCACGACGCGACCGAGGTGGCGGTCACCTCCATGCTCAGCTGCGCCCGGCGCGCCAACGACAGCTTGTGGTGCTGGGGTAAGCTCAGAGTCTACAACGGGACGACGGACGACAGCGTACAGTGGCTTCAGCCAACCGAGGTAGCAGCCGACATCATAGACTTCGACCTCGGCGACGATGCGATCTGCTACATCACCAATTCCGGTAGCGTGATGTGCGTGGGCTCTGGCTTCTTCGACGAGGACTCGGACTCGGACCTCGAGTTTGACCCAGACGCCGACGAGACGGGCGTCACGCAGGCCGGGCCTGTGGGAATCGCCAACGGCCTGCGGGTCTCTTTCGGCGACTACGCGCTCTGTGTCATCGACAGCAGTTTCGATGTTCAATGCGCGGGTCATCGGGACTCGGTGGGCGACGACAGTATCTTCGACCACCGACACAACCCTGCCCCAGTCCCAAACCTCACCGTCGATGGCGACCACGACATCGCTGGTGGCGATTACGTTACCTGCGTAGGCAAACGCACTGAGGCTGGCGAGTTGCGCTGCTGGGGGCGCCCGTCGACCTGGCAAGAAACGCCTGCCATTTATGGAACCGCAACGATGACGGCGCCTGGGGTAGGGTACCGCCATTTTTGTGCCCTCGACGGCGGTGACGTCAAGTGCCGAGGCGGCTGCACGGAAGGTCAGTGCGGGACCAACGAGAACACGTTCTTGTATACCGCCACTACCGTCCTGAGCAACGCAAAGACCGTCTGGGCAGGCGGGCGAACGAGCTGCGCACAGCAGACCGACAACCAGGTGCTGTGCTGGGGCAACATGAACAACGGTCAGACGGGTAGCTACATACCTTGCGCCATTCAGTGGGTATCGGGCAGCTAACGCGCTGGCAACTCCGGGTTCTGCTCGTCACTGACATTTGACCAGCGGCGTAATGGGCGAGAAGTCCCATTGCGTCAAATCCTGGTCGTCATAATCGAGCAGGGCTTGGTTGAGGATGGCGTCGATCTCGGCAAGCGTCTGGCCCCATTTGTTCGACGTCGTGCCGCCATCGATGGCTGCGCAGAGGAACTTGGATTGGGTGCAGATGTCGATCGCCTCGCAGCCCGGGCTCTGCGGGGCGAGCGGCTCGAGCTGGTCGTCACCATAAAGCGCATCGCCGCCCACGAAGACCAACCTCACCCGGGCCGGCGTCGCTGCCAAGACCGACTCGTAGGGAAGGTTCTGATCGCCGCCAATCACCACCACGTCGGCTAACATGCCAACCTCGAGCGACCCAATTTGGTCCTCTAGCGCCAACAGCTCGGCCGCCCTGCTGGTCACCATCTCGGTGAGCGTCGAAGCACCCAAGGTGTTGCTCCACTGACTGTTGTCCACCACATCGGCAAAGCGCAGCTCGTCGAGCAGGTTCTGGCTCCCGCCCATCGACCAGTCGGGCGACAGGGCCACGGTGATCCCCTTGGACAGAGCCAGGGGGATGTCCGTCGTCTTGGTGAGGTCGGTTCCGGCGCCATACAAGAAGACGTTGGAGCTCGGCGACCAGGTCAGGTTCATGCCCGCGGCGGCCATGATGTCGAACTCGGCCTCGGTGAAGGCCGTGCCGTGCACGATGACCGTGCGCGGATCGTGGAGGCAACCATCGACAGTGGTCACGGTCCTGAGATCCTCGAGCTCGTCACGGGCGTTCTGGTCGACCCCTTCACCGATGTGAATGAGGTAAGCATCGGTGTCGAGGTCGGTGAAGTTCTCACACACGCCATTGGCGCTCGATGAGCTGGGAAAGATGGTGTGGGCCTGGATCTTGTCGGGGCAGTTTTGCGGCGGGTGGGTGCCACACAGGCCGTTGCCAGCACCGTCGATGGAACGTGTCAGGGTGCGGTAACAGATTTTGGCAGTACCGCCAGGCGCTCCCACGATGGCAGTGGTACCAGCTATGAGGCCTTTGAGCTCGCCGTACTTGTTGAGCTCGCAGCCAAGGCTGACGGGGGAGCCCGACTGGCCGTTGAGCCACTGCTTGGCGTCGACCATCGCGGCGTAGCGCGGTTCCTGAGTCCATTGGTGGTGGTTGTCGTAGACCTGCGAGGGCGCCCAATCGTCTCCATCCATGATGTCGAAGAGGATGTGATTATGCGTGTCGATCATCCCCGGCATGATGATGCCGTTGGTCGCCACCACCGAGGCGTTAGGCGCATCAGGATCGCTGGAGCAATCCGCCGCCACGCAGGCGATGGTCTCGCCCACGATCAGCACCTCGCCGGCGAAGCTCTGGTCAGGCGTGATCACCCAACCCTGGAGCAGCACCTTGTCAGGATCGCCCTGACTCACGATGACGGCGTCACCGCCTTCGCCGATGTTGCCGGTGCCACCTTGGGCGCCGCTGCCACCGACTCCGCCGACTCCGCCGACTCCGCCGGTCTCGCCACCGCCCACCAAGCCGCCACTGCCGCCAGTCCCAGATGAGACCGTCCCCCCGGTCCCTCCCCCGCTGGTGGTCTGCTGAGACGTCTCGTCCTGGCATCCCAGGACGGCAACTGACAATAGGACCAAGGACCCAAGCAATCCGAAGCGTTCCATCCCACCATAGTAGCGGGAAACTCGGGCCTGGGCGATGCGAGACGGTCGCCCTTCAGCGGTCTCTCAATCCGGCGCCTGACCAAGGGAATGGGCAACCAGCGCCAGCGGCCCGCGAAGATCATCGCCGCAGAACGCATCGTTGACCACCAGGGCCGGTCGTTGGGCTCGATCAACCACCTCGACGGCCACCACGCCGGTACCGGTCGCCACCAGTAGGTTGGCGTTGCCCTGAGCAACCATGTCCCGGGCGAAGAACCGATCGTGGATCCCCACCTGACCGTCGAGAAACAAGGTGCGCACCATGGCCCAATGGGCGGCATCAGAGGGCTCGACGACGTCTGCCACCACCACTCGCCCAGGATCGGACAAAAGCACGGCCAGCCGCTCTTGATCGTCTCCCAGCGCCCCCATGGACAGCAGCTGCTCGATGCGTCCCGTAGCCTTTCCAAGGCGCCAGGCGTCGACTCGGGTGCCGTCCGGCTCGTGGTAGCTCAAGACCAGCTCCTCGTGGCGCAGATCGACCACATAGGCCCCGACCAAAAGGGCCGATGGCGCCATCCGGGCCACCGGTGGATCTGCGGCTGAAGGTCCCAGCGAATAGTCGACCGGTTTGGTGATCTCAGTCGTGGACACACCAGCCCGCAACCACTGCAGGCCATCGACCGGGCTGCTCGTCACCGAAGCGAGCGCGTTGACCTCGAGCCCCTCGTCACCTTCGACGAGCCAGGCCGAAGCGGGTCGGGGTGCCGGCACGCTGACCGTGGGCACGCCATCGTCCCGCAGCAGCTTCCAGCGCTCGCCATAGCCCTCTTCAAACACCAAGACACCCTGAGGTACGCCCATGACACGGGCACGGCCGTCCACCCAGATCGAGTGCCGACGGGGCTCGAAGCGTGGCTCATCGTGGTCCATGTCGTGAATGCTGACCTCGCCGAAGATACCTTCTTCATCACTCTCGAAGACGATCGCCCGGCGCTGCCACCGGTCGAAGGCCACGTCTCGCGTGAGCGCCAGTGCAGCTTCATGCCGCGGCGCCTCCTGAGCCAAAACCCGTCCCGTCTCCCCGTGAAACCAGCTCAGCCGCCCAGCGACGTCGAAGCCGAGCACATCATTCACCACCGCTCCCGGATGGTCGCCCTTGCCCTCGGGTGGGAGGGCGGTCGGGCATTCGAAGACGAGGGTTCCAACGTTCCGTTCGTCCCGCTCGCCCGCCACGGCGCACCCCCCAAGGCTGGCGGCACAGGACAATATCAGCAGGCTCCGCAGTGGAGACCAGCGCACTGACGACTCGTTGTGTTCCATGCCCCTTCATCGTCACCAGCCCGCGCCAGTTGCAGCTGCCAATGAAGAAACTGCCAATGAAGAAACTGCGAGTGAAGAAACGCGACGCTCACATGGACGAAGAGCGCGGCCCGGTTCTGCATCAAATGCGCAGGGATGAGTGAGGAGGAGACGTCCCGGGCGCTGCTCGGTCGGGAGGGCCAATTGTCGCTGGGCTAGGTTGCATCGACCCGGTCGACTAGGCTGCGCTTGAGGCAATATGAATACCGCACGCGCCGGCGCATACCCCAGTTTCGACGACCCGCTACTCGACGCCGTCACTCAACACTTCCAGCGAAGGCGAAAGAGCATCGCGCACGGCGGCGCGAAGCTGGTGTGCCGGCATCAGGCCGAGCCGCAGGAAACAGTGAAATTCGAGCTGATCCAATCCAGCCAGCCAAGGATCGAGCTCGAGCTGGCACGAGGCGAGCGAGCACACCTATATGTTCACAGCGCTCGGCCCAAGAAGCGGAATGAGGTGCTATTGCGCCGAGAACACATGCGGCTGCTCAACAAGGCCGAGGAGATCGTCGAGGCCTTCGAGTGGACGGCCACCGCAAGCCGCGCATTCGAAGAAGGTGCCGCACCTGGGGACGTTCGCGCCGACATCGAGGCGCGCTGGAGCGAACTGGAGCTCCAGCCGCAGTAACCGTGACGAGCGAGCGACCAACAGCCGCCCCGCGTAACGACCCGACCCTGTACCGTTCGACCACCACCACGACTCGCCAGCCGCCCGGGCGGCGGACGAGTCGCGGTCAACCCAGGTCGCGCCGTCTCCCCTCGTGCTAGCCTCGGGGTCTCAGGAGGAGGGCGGTGCCGATGACCAGCACGCTCATGGATACCTCGCACCTTGGCGAGCGTGATCCACTCGATCACCTAGCGCGCGGTGTGACCAGATGGTGAACGCAGCTGACCATCGCTCTGCCGGCACGGCCGCCCGCATTGGCGGCATCATTCTCATTCCACTGGCGGCCACAGGCACGGCCGTGTTTCTGGCTGACCGCTACGTTTCCTCGCTCGGTATTCCCGGCAATGCGCTGTGGGTGTTCATGTTCCCGGCCCTGTTCTTGGTCCTAGGTCCAGTCATGGTGTACTGGAGCGGGCGCCATTACCACCGTGCTGCCAGCATGGCTCGGATCGAGGCTGCGGGCATTCCTGCCTGGGCACGATTCGAGGAGCACAAGCGCGCCAAGTGGCACTGTAGCCGTGAGAGCCGTTGCGGCACGCATTTCACAAACGTGGATAGCTCGGTCCACTACCTTTATTTCACGGTCCACGCGCAGAATGGCGCCCAGCACCGCACCATTGCTGAAGATCACCTGCCCCGGGACGAGGGAATCAACATCCTGTGCACGTCCTGGGTTCCCCTGCTGCTGGACCCAGAAGACTCGAGTCTCGCGGCCGTGCAGTGGGACGGGCTGAGCAGCTCCGCACTTTAGTGCTCCTCCCCCGGTGCTGACCGACAACCTCACTAGGCCGTCGCCCGATCCGCCGCAATGAGCGCCGCCCGTGCCGCCCGTGCCCGCGGAGCTGGAGCTGCCCCCCGACCCGGCGCTGCCGCCCGAGCCGTCCTCGTCGCTACCGCATCCGATGGTCAAACCAGCAGCGTGGCGGCAGCCAGGAGAGGCACGATGGTGCTCTGCGAGATCCACATGCTGTCAGAGTACCGTCGAATCGCCAGCCCGCCTACGGTCCGCTGGCGCCCCCTCCGGTGCTAGGATGGCGCCATGAATCGCAGTGTCGTGGTGCTCGTCGGGATCCTGCCAGCGCTCCTCGTGGCCAGCTGCGCCAAGGACCCACCGGAGAGCGACACCGAGCCAGCTGCCTCGGCGGAGAAAAAGAAGCTGTCGACCAAGGCCAAGGGTCGCCTCGACTGCAACGTCGCCTGGCCCATCTTCGAGCAGGACAACAAGCTCACCCGGGCCTTCGGCGGACGCCCCTACACCCTGGATCAAACCAAGCCCCGGGCGAAAGCCATCGTCGAGCTGGTGACCGAATGGCGAGCGGCGTCTTCCAAAGTGCAATCCGACGATCTGCGCAAACACGGCAAGGTGATCATCGCGCTCCTCGAGCAACGCCGCACCATCTACCAGCAGGGGATCGAACGAGCCGAACGAGGTGACCCGGTCCCCACCCCACCGAAGGACGAGACCAAGGCCGAGCAAAAGCCCAAGCGTCCGCTGACGGAGCGAGAAGAGATGCTCCAGATGGCTGCGGAAGAAGGAATGAAAGGCCTGCTCGGCGAGGGAGCGGGCGAGGCCATCTTCTCGTCAGATGAGCAGAAACTGCTGGAGAACAACCGCGTCATGACTCGCGACGCCCGCCTCGAAGTGCTCGATTTCTGTTTCGACGTCGACTACGAGCCGAGACGTTCCAAGAAGTAGCCCGCCGGGACGAAGCCCGGCCTGCTGGCGCCGCCGCCCCGCCTGGAGCGCCCCACCACCCGCGTCCACCTCGAGCCAGACCCTTTGGAGCACTCATCCGCCCGCGGTTCGGCGCGATCGGTTCCAGTCCGAGGCCCTGCTCGAGACTTCGGCGCAGTTCTGAGCTGCCTGTCCATCCGGCTCAGTGGTCGGCCGGGTCGTAGCGCCACAGCGGCTCGTGCTTGGGTGGCGCAGCAATGACCTCGCGACAGCGCTTCAACGTCGGAATTTCGCACTTGTCGTACTGCGCGACGAAGCCGTCTCGGAAGTTGTGTACGCCCGAGTGGTCATCGCACTCGATGTCGTGCCGGTAGACGTAGCGGTCGCGAACCATGTGCCCCTTCTTGTAGGCGTCGCGCTTGATCGCGCAGCGCTCGCCGATCAGGTCACAGCGGCCGTAGTGCAGGCAGGTGCGAGAGTTGCGACATCGCGCCTGCGAGGTGGCGATGCAGACGCCTTCCTTGGCCGTGCATTCGCCCTCGTCGAAGCAGGGCGTGGCACCTTTGGAGCCGGCGAACTTGCGGCAGGCGCGGTCCGAGTCTCCCGGCACCCAACAGGCGCCTTGGTAGGCCTTGCAGCGTCCCTCTTCTTCGCAGGGCAGCGAGCGTTTGCAGTCGTCCTCGCCGACGACGACGCACCGCCCCCCCTTGGCCGTGCACAGCCCGTAGTGCTTGCACAACAGCGAGGCTGCACAGTGCTCGTCTTTCGCGACCACACAGACGCCTTGCTTGGCCACGCAGGCGCCTTTCCTCTTGCACCCGTGGGAGGCCTGGCAGGCGCTGTCGGAGCCCGCCACGCAGCGACCGCCGGCCAACTCGCAGCGACCTTCGACGATGCAGCCGCTCTGCTGGTTGCAGTGAGCGGCGCTGCCGATCGTGCACACCGTGTTCTTCAAGGTGCACGCGCCCTGCCAGCAGCACCAAGCGCTCTCGGCGCAGGCCTTGTCCTCGGTGGCGACGCAACGGCCGTCGCGCAAGGAGCAGCGGCCGTGTCGCTTGCAAACGTGGCTGTTGGTGCAGTGCTCTGGTTTGGTCGCCGTGCACCGCCCTTCGCGGGGCTCACAGCCGCCGGCAAAGGAGCAAGCGGTGATGTTCGAGCGGCCCCACAGTGTCCGGGTGCGGCACGGGGCGCCGGGCTCGCCTTCGTGCTTGGGCTGCTCGGGGATCCAGCAACTGCCGGCGTGGGCGACGCAGGCCTCGTAGCTGGTGCACTCCTGCGACTTCTTGCAGTCTGCGTCGCTCGCGGCGACGCAGCTTCTCCCCCGGACGGTACACCGACCCTCCCGGCTGCACTGCGGCGATGTGGTGCAGTCGAGCGGCGCGGCAGCGCTGCTCCCAGCGGAGGCCGATAGCGTCACCGTGGCCTCCGCAGTCGGCATCGAGGTGGGCGCCGCCGTCCGGCTTTGCTCTTCGCCTCCGCGGCAACCTCCGATCAGCGCGCACAAGGTCCAACATGCCACCCAACCAGGTGTTCGCATGCGGTCAGTTTAGACCAGAACCCAGGGACCATGAGGTGCACATTTCACATTTGCCCCACCCCGCCATTGCCCTGTTACATACCCTCCACCCCATCGAATCCCTTATCCTCGACATGTTGGGCGTTTCGATGGAGCAGACTTCGAGTCCCTGTGGACCCACTGCCCCCGCCGCGAGTCGCTCGGGCCATCGAGCGCCGTGGGAGGACCAGGTGGAGGGTGGCTCAGCGTCCCGAAGTGCCGCTGACGATGCTCCACTCGGCTTTGGCGTAGGCCGGTGTCGCCACGTCGACCGACGACGGGCTTTGGGCCAATTGGACGCAACCATCGAGTGGCCCCCCGACGAGTCGGTAGTACCGCTCGGGCTCTCGGCTGCCAGCCTGGGAACGAAGCAGCTGCCGGTGGGGC
>JAUVCD010000642.1 GCA_030590865.1 Myxococcales bacterium
CCAGACTCGGCGCTGGAGCCCGAAAATGCGGCGCTACATCTACGGCGCCCGCAGCGGCATCCACATCATTGATTTGGACCAGACCGTAAAGCTCTTCGCTAAGGCCTACGACTTCGTGTCAGGGGCTGTGGCTCGTGGCGGACACGTGCTGTTTGTCGGGACCAAGCGGCAAGCCCAAGAGGTCATCGTAGAGAACGCCAAACGGTGCAACATGTACTTCGTCACGAACCGCTGGCTAGGCGGTACGTTGACCAACTTCCGCACCATCAAGCAAGGCCTCGACCGGCTGCGCACCTTGGAGCGCATGAAGGAAGAGGGGATGTACGCCCAGCTTCCGAAGAAGGAGGTCGTGCGGCTCGAAAAGGAGCGCGAGCGCCTCGAGAAGTTCCTCGGCGGTCTGAAGGGCATGGGAACGCCCCCTGCAGTGATGTTCGTCGTTGACCCCAAGCAAGAGTCCATCGCCGTCGCCGAGGCACGGAAGCTCGAGATTCCTTTGGTGGCGCTCACCGACACCAACTGTAATCCCGATTTGATCGACTACGTGATTCCTGGAAACGACGATGCCATTCGCGCCATCACGGTGATCACTCAGCGCATCGCTGACGCATGCCTGGTGGGTATGGGACGTCGCAAGGCCGAGCAACCGCAGCAGGAAAACTCCTCCCGTGGCTCGGGTCACGACGTCGCTGTCGCACGCTATCGAGGCGGCGCACCCAAACGGATTTGACAACAACCGCGCCGACGACCTCCGTCGTGCGGCGTCCGACGTGGGCCGGCCGAGCTTACCGATGGCATCGGTCGCATGAGCCCAAGTGCGAGCCCAACTGCGAGCCCAACTGCGAGAGAGTCGTACCGAAGACGGTACAAGGAGACAACGATGTCCAGCGTCACCATTTCTGCGATTCGGGAACTGCGTGAACGAACTCAAGCCGGCATGGCTGACTGTAAGAGCGCGTTGATCGAGGCAGAGGGCGATCTCGACAAGGCAGTCGAGGTCATCCTCAAGAAGGGCAAGGCCAAGAGCGCCAAGCGAGCTGGTCGGGTCGCCGCTGAGGGTGAGGTCCGAGCCGAGGTGTTCGACGGTGGCCGCGCCGCCGCCGTCGCCGAGGTCAACATCGAGACCGATTTCTCGGCGCGAAACGAGAACTTCAAGGCCTTCGTCGACAAGGTCATGGCCGTCGCCAAGACGGTCGATCTGGGGACCGATCTGTTGACCTGCGAGACTGCGGGCAAGACGCTGGCGGACCACGGCACGGAGCTGACTGCGAGGGTGGGCGAGAAGGTCAGCATTCGGCGCTTCGATCGCTTGACGATTCCTGAAGGAAAGCACGGCTTCTGCCACAGCTACGTGCACATGGGCGGCAAGATCGGTGTCATTCTGACCATCGAGGCCGAGACCGCCGAAGCGGCCTCCCACGAAAGCGTCAAGAGCTTCGCTGACGACACGGCCATGCAGGTGGCCGCGATGGACCCGACGGCATTGCGACGGGATCAGCTTGATGAGGCGATCGTGGCCAAGCAGCGCGAGATCTTCGAGGCCCAGCTGCGTGAGGATCCCAAGCCGAAGCCCGAGAAGGTTTGGCCCAAGATCATCGAGGGTAAGGTGAGCAAGTGGTTCTCCGAGGTGGTGCTCCTCGAGCAGCAGTCGGCCCAGCACAAGAAGGCGATTGACGAGCTTCGTAAGGAAGCCGGCGAGGCCGCTGGAGCACCGATCGCCATCACCGGCTTCGTGCGGTTCCAGCTCGGTGAGGGAATCGAGAAGAAGCAGGACGACGTGCGGGCCGGCGTTGCCGAGCTGCTGAACAAGTAGGGACGTGGTCGCGCGCTTCTGCGCTGTGTCGGTCGATCTCGACGAGATTGACCAATATCGGGGGCTCCACGGTCTGCCGCCCAGCGCTCTCTGTCGTCATGGCGTCTACGACTTGGCCTTGGACCGCATCGGGGACTTTGCGGCGCAGCTCGATATTCCGCTCACCCTCTTTGCGGTAGGCAAGGACCTAGAACGGCCGCAGAGCGCAACGCAGCTGGCGGCGCTGCACGACCGTGGCCACCGGATCGAGAACCACAGCTACACCCATCGCTACGACCTCTCGCGCCTGGACCGAGGCCAGATGGAAGAGGAGGTTGCCCGGGGTCAGGCTGTCATCGAGCAGCTGACCGGGCGCCGGCCGGTGGGCTTCCGCGCGCCGGGCTACACGTTGAGCGACCGGCTGCTCGAGGTGCTCGCCGCCCAGGGCCTGTCCTTCGACTCGTCAGCCTTCCCCTGTCCCTCCTACTACCTTGCCAAATGCGCGGCCCTCGGCTGGCTGAAGCTGCGGGGCAGGGGCAGCCGGGCGATTTTCGGATCGCCGCTAGCTCTGGCTGCCCCCCGGACGCCTTACCCGCAGGCCGGCCGCGGAGGCCACCATGGTGGGGCCGGGCTGCTCGAGCTCCCCATCAGTGTGACCCGACGGCTTCGCCTGCCCTTCATTGGCACCAGCCTCACCCTGGCGGGCCCGCGAGGTGCGCGGCTGCTGGCGCGAGGCTGTGTGGACAGCCCGCTGGTCAACCTGGAGCTTCATGGGATCGACTTTCTCGATGTGTCCGACGGTCTCGACGATTTGGTCGCCGACCAGCCTGACGTCCGCCTTCCAAGGGCCCAGAAGCTCGTTGCGTTGGTCGCGGCGATTGACGAGCTGCGCCGTCATGGTGGCCGTTTCGTGACCCTGTCCCAGGCGGCGCGAGAGCTCGAGCGGCAATGATCGCATGGAGATATTCAGTATATGCCAGTGAGTAGAGGGTAATCACTGTAATATATTGAATAGCTGCTCGGTGTAGGGGCGGGCTTTATGCCCGCCCGCAACGACGCAAGGTGAAACGTCTTTCGGGCGGGGATAAACCCCGCCCCTACATGGGGGTAGCGCTCCGCTCGAGAGGCTCCGGCTTGGTCAGTCGACGATTCGCTTGAGCATGTCGAGGGACACGCCCGAGTTGGCGATGAAGTCCCGGGAGATGGCGCTGTCGCCGAAGGCCAGCTCAGCAGGGGTGCCCTCTGCCGCCACCTTCCCTTCGATCAGAAGATAGGCCCGGTGCGCGATGCGAAAGCAGCTTGCCATGTCGTGGGAGATGACGACGCTGGTGACGTTGAACCGGTCCCGGGTCTCTTCAATCAAGTCGTCGACCATCCGGCTCGTGTTGGGGTCCAGGCCGCTGGTGGGCTCGTCGTAAACCAACACCGACGGTTCGAGCATCAGGGCTCTAGCCAGGCCGACGCGCTTGCGTTGGCCACCGGACAGCTCGGAGGGCATGTGGTGTTCTTTGTCCACCAGGCCGAGCTGGTTGAGCATGGTGACGACTTTCTCTTTGATCTGCCGTTTGCTCAGGTCCTTGCGGTGCTCCCGCAAGGTGAAGGCGACGTTGTCGAGCACGGTCAGCGAATCGAGCAGGGCTGCGTATTGAAAGACCATGCCGAAGCGCTGGCGCACCTTGTTCATCGCGTAATCACCGAGCGGCGTGATGTCTTGCCCGTCCACCCAGATGTGACCCACCGTCGGCTTCTCCAGACCGATCAAGAGGCGTAGCAGGGTGGTCTTGCCGGCCCCTGAGCCACCGATGATCACCGCCGTCTGATGGCGCTGGAAGCGGATGTTGATGTCCGAGAGCACCACGGTCTTGCCGTAGGCCTTGGTGATGCCGTCGAGCACCACGTGGTGCTCGGGCAGCAGCCACTCAGGCGTGTCTGGCGCTCTGTTCATCATCGGCGTGTTGAGGTTAGCGTGGCGACTCGGGCCTGGCCCGCCAGGTGCGGTGTGGGTCCCGGTCAGCCCAGGAAGCCAGCCTTCCGACCTGGCGACGACTTCGAGCCGCCTTGCACCGATGCCGCGAACAGGTCGTCCAGCGCCACGACAAACAGCTCGCCTTTGTTGTTCACTGCCTCGACGACGCCGCTCTCCAGGCTGAGCTCGACGACCCGACTCACCTGCAACGAGCTGCCGTCGCGGGACAGATAGAGGGTCAGCGTCCGGCCCTCAGGAAGGTCAGAGCTGCCATCGTCCTTGGCGGTGCACTCAGCCCGCTGGAGGATCGTATCGTACATGTCCTTAGTCATGGCAGCACCGATGTCGCCTGCTGGGGCGGGCGTCAAGCCCCCTTCGCCGAGCGCCAAGGCCCGTCACCCGCCGCGGGTGTGCATTTCCAGATGCGGATTGCCTCGCAATGCGGCGGCCGGCACGAGAGTGTCTCGCTTCTCCAGGCTCGCCCGGTCCTCGGCGCCATGGTCGCTTCGCTTGCGCCAACAGTGATCGACCAGTGCGGTCAGCTCGCCATCGCTTGCGCCGCCACGGAGCGGGGTCTTTAGATCGATGCCGCTCTGGGCGTAGAGACACTGATACCAGAACCCGTCGCTGGTCAGGCGGCTGCGGTCACAGGCCTGGCAGAACGGTTCGGTCATCGACGCGACGACGCCGAAGGTGCGCCCGTCAGGCAGGGCGAAGCGCTCGGCCGGGGCCGCCCCACGGCCAGGTAAAGGGGTTGGCGTGCCGAGCTGCTGCTCGATGGCCGCGAGGATTGCAGCCCGGGTGACCACCCCGTCGGCGGACCAACGGGTGGCACCGCCTACGTCCATGTACTCGATGAACCGCAGCTCGGCGCTCACCTCAGCGGCGAAGTCGAGCAAAGGGCAAAGCTCGTCTTCGTTGATGCCTTGCATCACCACCGTGTCGATCTTCAGCCGGGCGAGCCCCGGGGCAGTGGGTCCACTCTCGCAGGCGAAGCCGGCCCGGCTCGCGGCCCGGATGCCTGCCAGCACCTCGGCGAGGGCGTCGCGCCGGGTCAGCGCTTCGAACCGCTTGGGCTGCAACGTGTCCAGGCTCACCGTCAGGCGTGCCACACCGGCTTCTTGCAGGGCGGTCGCCTGTTGTCGTAACAGCAAACCGTTGGTGGTCATGGCCACGTCGCGGATCGGCGGTTTGGCTGCGATCCTCTCAATCAGCTTGCTGAGCCCCCGGCGAAGCAGCGGCTCGCCGCCGGTCACTCGGACCCGAGACACGCCGACCTCGCAGAACCGATCGATCAGTCGGCTCAGCTCGTCGAAGTCGAGCAGCTCCCCACGGGGCAGCCACTGGTAGTCGGTCTCGGGCATGCAGTAGCGACACCGCAGGTTGCAGCGATCGGTCACGCTCAGGCGGAGACTGCGAAGCGGTCGTCCCAAGCGGTCCTGTGGGGGGCCGGGCGCCGTCTCTCCCCCTGGTGCTGATGTTCCTTGGTCGACCACCAGCTCAACATAATGATTCTTGCGGGCGAGTGCACACCCAGGCTGATCTAGGGTGTTGTTGCTCCGGTTCCTGTTCCATGTTCCATGGTCGGACGACCCCTGACCCATGAGCCAGTCTGCCTCAGAGTTATTGAACGCCCCGCGCCTTCGTCGGTTGCTCCAGCAGCACCGCGAC
>JAUVCD010000214.1 GCA_030590865.1 Myxococcales bacterium
ATCGCGGTGCTGCGGCGACAGATGCGTTTCGGATCCCTCGCCATCGTCGAGACGGCAGCGATGGCGATTGGCATCCTCGCCGGTCTCTTCGCCGCGTTCAGTGGTGCCGGCTCCGGGGCGCGCGTGGTGCGGAACATCGCCCCCGTGGCGGTGAACCTCGTGGCCGCCTGGATCGCCTGTCCATGGCGACCTGGGCGCCCACGGCTCGTCAAGGGTATCCGCAAAATGATTGGCTTCGGCGCCAACCTCACGGGGTTTTCGCTGGTCAACTACTTCGCCCGCAACCTGGACGATATGCTCATCGGGCGTTTCGCGGGGGCGACGGCGGCTGCTCGCGCCACCACCTTGGGGCAGTACCAGAAAGCATATGATCTACTCATGCTGCCGCTGCAGCAGATCAACAACCCGGTGAGCACGGTGGCGATCCCGACGCTCAGTCGGCTGCAAGACCAGCCCCAGCGCTACCGCCAGGTCTACCTCCGGATCCTGCGCCTCCTGTTGATGATCACCATGCCGCTTGCGGCGTTTCTGGTCGCCACGTCTGACGAGTTGGTTCTGGTGGTGTTCGGCGATCAGTGGCGCGAGACGGCAGTTCTCTTTCAGGTGCTGGGCATCGCGGCCTTCACCCAACCTATCGCCAACTCTACGGGGTGGCTGTTCATTTCCCAGGACCGGACCGACGAGATGTTCCGCTGGGGCGCATGCGCCGCCGCCATCACCATCACCGCCTTCGTCATCGGGCTTCAATGGGGGGCCTATGGCGTCGCAGTGGCCTATGTGCTGAGCGGTCTGGTCGTGCGCACACCAGCGCTGCTGTGGTACGTCGGCCGCCGAGGCCCGGTTCGCGTGCGGGACTTCTACTTTGCCGCCGCCCCCTTCTTGCTCGCGGCGCTGGGGGCCGGCGGCGCCTTGGTCGCATTCCGTAAGATAGTTCCACTATCGTCGCCAGTGCTCGTGCTCTTGTGCCACCCCCCGATAGCCATGGCCGCCGCCGTCGTCGTGTTGTGTTTCTTGCCCCAGGGGCGCGAGACGCTCCGTGACGCCGCCAGACTGGCCAAGCTGACGGGGGCCAAGGAGGCCAAAGAGGATGGGCCGGCAGCGCCGAAGGGCGGTGACGGCTCGTGAAGGTGGTGATCACCACGCGGTCACCCTCAACGGCGGCGACGCGGCCATCCTGGCGCTCAACGCCGGCACACCGGTCCTGCCCATCGCCTACGAGTTCAAGACCGAGGAGCTGTTCGACCGTCTGGGTGGCGCGAGCTGGGTCACCCGAATCGAGGACATGGATCCCCAATCGATCGTTGCCCGCGTCGAGTCCCTCTTCGACGAGCTTCCGGAGCGACGGGCGGTGCTCTTCGAGGGGGTCGCCGAGGAACGAAAGCGTGCCCTCATCGCGCGGGACCTGTTAATGAAATTGCTCGGTTGAGACTCTCATGGTGATGAACGGAGGGTGCAGGTGAGCGCGCGGCGGGTCCTCTTCGTGGCAGACCAATATGCCGATGCGTCCCGAAGTGTTGGCGAGTACCACCCAGGGGGTGCCGAGCTAACCGATGGCGCGGCCATCGAAGCCTGCCCCTGGCCCATCGAGTTGGCCACCAGCGCCACCCTTCGACCCCGCGACCTGCGCTCCTTTGACATCCACGTCGTCGCGAATCTGGAGCAGGGCTCCGCCGAGTTGGTCAGCGAGCTTTGCCGCTTGGGGCGGCACGTGCTTTTCGAGCACGACCTGAGGATCTGTCAGTACAACGGGAACTTCCCGGGGGCGGCGGAGAAGGTGCACCGTTTCACACAGCGTTGCATATGCCCATTTCCCCACCTCGCTGATCTCTATCGGACGGCCATCGGTACGGTCTTCCTCACTCACCGGCAGCTGGCCTACTACCACGCCAACCCGTTCTTTCGACCGGGTGCCAGCGCTGTCCTCGGCTGTTCGCTGATGTCCCGCGCCTTTTTCGAACGGGTCGCGCGCCAAGGGGACGACCGGCCTGCGAGAACCATCGACACCGCCATCGTAGCTTCGATCCAACGCATCAAAGGCGAGGAAGGGGCGAGGCAATACTGCCGTCAAGAGGGGATCGAACCCTTCGTGATCGAGAACATGACGCCCGAGCAAGTGCTCGAGACGCTGGCCCAGTGCCGTACCCTGGTCTATTTGCCCACCGGTCTCGAGCCCGCCGGCCGACTGCTGGTTGAAGCGCGTTTCCTTGGGTGCAAGGTGCTATCCAACCCGAACGCAGGGGTATGCGGTGAGTCGTGGTGGGGCCTCCCCGATGGACTGGCGCTCGAAGTACTGCGCGACGCACCAGACCGGTTCTGGCGCCTGGTGAACCGCTTTGCCCAGGTCGAACGACAAGCCAGCGTCGTGCCGCCTTCGGCGAGCCGCATCGCCCGGGCCAAGGGGCGCGTTGACGGTTTCACCAGGCATCTGCGCACCGTCGAGAGCCGGCTCGTGCCCAATGCCGCGATGGACCTCTTCAGCGGGCCCTGGCGGCGTCGCGCCGCCTCCGTCAGCGTGGTTCACGAACCGACCGATCCTGGGAGCAGCGACTCCAAGCGATCGGCGAGCTGATCGTTGAGCCGGTCGACGTCGAAGTCCCGCTCCACGATCCGGCGGCCGGCGTGCCCCATGTCCGCCCTACGTTGCGGCTCAGCGATCAGCCGCCCAATGCGGTCGGCCAGCATGTCGCTGTCACCCTCGGGGACGAGGTAGCCGCTGACCCCATCGTCGACGAGCTCCGAGATACCACTGTGCCAGGTGCTGACGACCGGCAGTCCGAGCGCCATCCCCTCCATGATCGAGACAGGAATGCCTTCCTGGTCCCCGTTCTTTGCCGTGACGCTAGGGGCGACCAGCACGTCGGCCTTCGACAGCAAGCGTCCCACCTCGTCCTGATCGATCGGCCCCAACAGCTTCACCTCTCTATCCAGGCCCAGCTCACGGGTCAGCCCCTGAAGCTGGGCGCGCAGGGGACCGTCGCCGGCGATGGTGTAGCTCACCGGTAGCTTGCGATCCCGTAGCGTCGCCACGGCCCGGATGGCGTGTTCCAATCCCTTCTTTTCGACCAGCCGCGCCACCGAGACCAGGGTGACATCCTCGCCGGCCTCGAGTCGGCGCTCCGCGAAGGGGAAGCGCCCTGTGTCGATCCCCATGTGATGCACGGCGAGCCGCTCTTGGGGACAGCCGAGGTCGGTGAGCCGTTGCTTCCAATGGCGGCTGATCGGTAGAAACAGGTCGCCCTGTCGGAAGAGCTGCTCGTAAACACCTTCACCTTGCTCGCCTAGCAGCACGGTGAGGTCGTAGGCGTGGAAGACCGTCACCAGCTTGCCGGTGATCGCGCCCAGCTCGCGCAGTCGCTCCACTTCGAGCGCCACATGGCCAAAATGGCAGAGGATCACGTCGAAGGGGCCGGCCTCGAGCGCCACCAGCGCCATCTGTGCCAGCTCGATGCCAGTGCCGGGGAGGCGAGGATCCAGGGAGCGCAACAAGGCGCCCAGTCCAGCGAGGCGCTTGCTAGCCGCCCAGCTCGCCAGCCTGCGAGCCAGCCTGAGACTGAGGGACGAAAGCTCCCGAAGCGAGCGCGGCGACGGCGGCCAGTAGCACGTGACGCGCGACAGCTCGTAGCGCGTCACGTCAGGGTGGATCTTCCCCTTGGGGGTCGGGCGGTGCGCGAAGACCGTGACCTGATGACCGCGGTCGATCATCCCGGTGATTTGGCTGAGCACGAAAGTCTCAGACAAGAGCGGGAATTGTCCCACGACAAAGGCGATGCGCATTTGGGGTCGACTCTGGCCGCACCGGCGGGCCACGACAAGCCCCCTTCGGCATCAGGTGGGGGAGGGGATTGGTGGTGATGAGGGAGGCTCCCCTGTGGCCTCGAGGAGTGATGGCGACGAGGGCCTGCGGCCCCTTGCAGCGCCGTGGCAAGAGCGTTGCGCAGACATCCCTCGCCGTGTAAAGGAGGTGCATGGCGACGGCCGCCCTCGACATCGGCGTGCTTCAATCGAGCTCCCGCTACCGGGGGATTGGCCGGTACACCCACGACTTGGCCCGTGGTCTCGGCGCCATCAAACAACCCGATGGCTTGCGCGTCGTGGGGATCGAGCTGCGTTCCTGGACCGGCCGTGCGGCCCTGGTCAGCGACCTGGCCTCGGCTGCCGATCGGCTCGCCGATCCGGACGCCCCGATGATGACTCATACCCGTTGGGCCCACCGGCAGCGGCTCGTCTTCGCCCGTGCCCTACGCTCTTCTGGTGCCGATCTGGTGCACAACCCCCATCCTGAGGCGACCCCCATCGGAAGGTTGGGTTGTCTGAGGGTGATCACCTGCCACGATCTCATTCCCTATCGCTACCCAGAGTTCTACGCCGGCTGGCGGGACGGCTACGCAACCGGGCGCCGATGGCTCGACCGGCGGCGGTACCACTCCGCCGACCACATCATCGCCGTGAGCCACGCAACCGCGAGCGACCTGATCAGTCTAGCCCAGGTGCCTGCCAGCAAGATTACGGTGGTACACAACGGCGTCGACTTGTCGAAGTGGTCGCCCTCGCCCGAGCCTGACGACGATGCGATCCGTGGCCGGTACGATCTGGCTGAACAGCCCTATCTTCTCTACGTCGGGGCTGCCGAGTGGCGCAAGAACCCCCATGGCATGATGTCGGCGTTGAAGCTCGCGCGGAGTCGGCCTGGCTGCGGGGAGCTCGTCCTTGCCTGGGCCGGCAAGCTCGACGGACCCTGGGGCGGGCGAATCGCGCGGGCGGCGGCTGATCTCGGGTTGGACAACGTGGTGAGGCCACTGGGCTTCGTCAGTGACCGGGACCTGGCTGCCCTCTACCGCGGGGCCGTCGCAAAGCTGTTCATTTCCCGGGTGGAGGGATTCGGCTACCCGGTGATCGAGGCGATGGCATCAGGCTGTCCGGTGGTGGCGAGCAACTGCTCGAGCACAGCGGAAATCGCCACCGGCGCCGCCCTGTCCGTCGATCCAGAAGACCACGAGGTGATCGCTGCAGCGATCGCCGGCTTGGTCACTGATGAGGGCGAGCGATCCCGCCTTCGCGAGGCCGGTCTGTTGCGAGCACAGCGCTTCAGCCTCGAGCGCATGGCCCTCGCCACCCGCGAGGTCTACCGCGAGCTCCTCGACTAGCGGCTAGAGCCCATCCCACGAGCGAAGGCGCTCCTCGTGCCGTGCTCGTCAAGCTGCCGCTCGCCGCAAGTGATCTCCCCATAGAGTTTGTCGACTCCCTGGAGGTCCGCCGATTCGTAAACCGCGTGGTCGAACAGCTCTCGGTAAGGGCAGCTGCCGGCCCCTGCATCCAGTACCCGGGCTCCCGCTGGGACCGAGCGGGCGAAGGCCTCGTTGACGCGCTGCATGTGCACCCGCGACGAGTTCTTGTAGGTCAGCCGTCGCAGTCGGCCTAGCAAGCGATCAACCATGCCCGCCGCCGCATAGCGCAGGGGGTGCTGGGCCAGGACATCCGGTGCATTTTTGTGACCGGTGAGACGACTGTCCTGCACGGTCGTCCATGGGGCACCAAGGAAGGGGCCGGTGAGGCGCCTTCCTTCCGCTATGCTGCCTTCGAGTCATGAGTATGGACAAGCAGCATCGATTGAGCGGCAGCTCGCCTCGATTCGTCGCGGCGGCAGCAGTGATCGCAGCGACTTGGATCGTGTGCGCTTGCGGTGACGAGCAACAGGACGGGCCGACGGGCGGGGCAGGTGGCGCTGCAGGCGGCAGTACTACGTCGACCTCTGGCGGCAGCAGCCCCGGCGGGAGCGGAGGCTCGGCTGGGGGTGATCCCTGCCCCAGAGATCCTGCACCGGCCAACCGGGAGCGTCGCGTGGTGATCTCTCACCCCTATGATGCCCAGGGCGGCCAGGACGGTCGCTTCGAGGTGCTCGCTCTGTCCGAAGGCGGGCAATTGAGCGCCACCGGCACGACCTTCGAAATGGGCCGCGCCTTCGAAGGCGTCATCACCTTCACGACTGACGGCTTGGTGGGCGTGGCCGTGCATGACGATGGCACTCTGGGCGTCTTCGGCTGGGACGAGCAAGACCAGCTCCAGGTGATCCACGACCCCTATCAGGGCTCGTTTTACGCCGACAGCGTGGTCATGGATCCCACTGGCTCACGGCTATTTGTCCTGGACAACCAGTGGCGCGAGCACGGTGGCGGCGTCTACCGGTTGCGGATCGAGTGCGATGGCACGCTGGTCGATGAGACCAAGCTCTTCGAGGCGAAGCTCCCGGCAGCGCTGCTATTCGATCCCATCACGCCAGACCGGGCGGTCGTGGCGGCGAAAGATGCGTTCTCGTCCCCCTCGGATCTCGATGCCCACCTGCTCGCATGGGGCGCCAGCCCATCTTGGGTCACCGGCAGCGACGCCTTCCCTGACGATGAGGCGAGCATTGGCGCCGCAGCGATCACGCCGGATGGCCACTATGCTCTTCTTGGCGACAACTCTGCGTTCTCTGGCCTGCCCAATCGCGTGGCGGTGGTGCAGATCGGCGCCGACAGCCTCACGGTGGCCCAGGTGTTGTCGCCCCTCGAGGATCCCTACGCCATCGTGGCCTCGCCGTTTGGCAACGCCGCTCTGGTGGTTAGCGGCTTTGGCGAGGAGCTGTTCGTGCTCGACTACGATTCCAACAATGCGGCCAGCCCATTCAGCATCGCGGGCACGGTGAGCTACCAAGGCGGCTCGCCCGGACTGCCTGGCAAAGCGGTGCTCATCGAGCGCGGCGATCTCGAGGGTCGCGTGCTCGTGGCTGAGTACAACGGCGTCCGACAGGTCTCTTTCCAGCCCGACGGCACGGTCACCGATCACGGGCTGAGCACCTTCGGCTCAGGCACCGAGAACAACGTCGGTGCCATTGGCGTGCAACCCTGAGCTAGAGCGAGACAACGGCTGCCGCCGTCAGTCCACCGGCAAACCCGCAAGCATCGGTCGGGTTTTATTCTGCGCCACCTAGGGCGAACTGCGTGGCTCCTATGGAACAGCGCTACGGCGCTGGAGCTTTCACTCACCGACAAGGATGACCCGCATGTCTACTCGCATCTCCCTACCTTTAGCCGGCCTCATGGGCCTGACCATGCTCGCGGCCGTCGGCTGCACCCAAGAGGACGCCGATCCTCCCGCTGACCCGGTCGCTCCCACCGGGATGAGCCCCTTCTCGATTGCTGCCACCGTGAGCGACGCCTCGGTCGACGACGTGGCCATCATGCTGGCCGAGTTCATCGATGAGGTCGACGACACCACCCGCGGCGTCCCGGCGGACTGGCTAGTCGCCGGCGCCAGCAACCTCACCGCAGAACAAGACGTTGTGGAAGCGGTCCTGAATCTACCAGGGGGCAGCAAGGTGATCGAAGTCTGCAATCATCTCTACGCCGAACAGGCCATGAGCTTCGGAGGCCAGCACGGCGTGGCCTTACCCTGCGAGGTTGCAGTGGTCCCCAATGGGGACGACGTGGATGTCGTTCTGCTCAACCCCGAGGCAATCTTCGGGCTGTTCTTCCATGACGTCCCGGCAGAGTACGCCGCCCAGATGGGCGGGCTCGCCGACACGGTTCGCAGCGAGCTCGAGGAGCTCGTCGAAGACGGCCTGGCCGGCACGAGCTCCCAGTTCCCGCGGGAGGACGTGGGCCCCGTGTGGAGCGAGGACGATCTGGCTCAGTTCCGCAGCATGGACCACTCCATCGAGATGGATTTGGACATTCCGGCGGCCTATGCGAGCCAAGACGACGGTCCCACCGAATTCAAAGCGGCCTTCGTCGCACAGCTGCTCGAGCGGCTTACCTTCGAAGGTGCCGAGACGGTCGGTTCGTCCGTCCCAGGATTGACCGCCGACGATTGGCGCTCCGCTCGCCCCTATGCTCTGGGCCTGCCTGGCAATGTTTCAGTCGTGGAGGTCTGCTCGCCCACCTACGCCGGCGCAGCGATGTCGACGGGTGAGCACCACGCACCGGCGCTGCCCTGTCAGATCTCGGTGTGGCCAGAAGGTGACACGTTGCGAATCCACGTACTGGACCCGAACTTCATCTTCCCGGTGTTCTTCTCAGATGCACCTGCTGAGATGATGGATCAGATGGGTAGCCTGGCCAGTGCAGTGCAGCAGGACATCGTCAAGATGGTCGAAGCTGCCCGCACCGACATCCTGGCAAGCCAGCCCGAGTAGCTCGCTCCGTCGCCAGCCAGTCGCTTCGCCGCCACCGACAGGTCAGATCTCCTGATCGGCAATCTGCAACAACCGCTGGCGCACGATGCCACGGGTTCGCTTGAGTCGGGCCTTGACGGCTTCGGGGGACAAGTCGAACTGTTGAGCGAGCTCGGCCACCGACCTGTCCCGGCCCTCGTGAAGAAGCAGCAAGGATCGGTTCGGCTCGGCGATCTTGGCAAGCACGTCCTCGAGCAGCTCGAGGCGCTCGTGTAACAAGGTCGCCACCTCTTGATCTGCACGGCCCGTCACAGGGACCTGCTCGTCAGGCAGCTCATCGAAGGGAAGGTCAGCGCCAAGCTTCTTTGCCTTACCCCGCCGCAACCGACTGCAAGCGGTGAAGACGATCTGACGCAGCCACGCTCGCAGCGGCGCCTCACTGCGGAAGCTACCCAGCGCCTCGAGCGCAGCGATGAGGGCCTCTTGCGACGCGTCCTCGGCCAGGGCGTCATCGCCACAACGCTTCTTGGCCAGCCGGAGGATCTCCTCGTGGAAACAGCGCGCCACCTGTTGGCGAATTTGCTCGTCAGGCGATGTGGCTCGCAGAATTTCCGCGAAGTCTGGACAGCGCTTGCGCCGAGGATGGGGAGCCACGGGCAGAGGCGTCGACCAACGGCCGCGACGTGTCAAGCGTGAGATGGCGGGACGCGTGGGATGGCTACACGACATCCGCACCACGGCCCTGGTGGGCGACCGATCGGCCCAGCGGACGGTTCGGCTGCTGCGCCGGTCACGGTGGAGCCGGGTCGGGTGGCGCGATGTCGGTCGAGAGCACCTGGCAAGGGTAGTGGGCACCATCGCAGCCGCAAACGTTGCCGCCCTCGTCGGTGAACTCGAATGGATCGTTCATCACCGACTCACCATCAAAATCGATGGCGTTGCACTGTAGGTCAGACCCTCCGATGGCCACGCTGCCACCGAAGTTGGCCAGCCCGGCTCGCGGGCTGCCGTGGATGGCGCAACGGCTGACGGTTGCGCGGGTGGGGACCACCCCACTGGTCTCGGGGTGGGCGAGGAGCAGGAGGCCGTCACCGTAGAGCCCGGCGGCGGGCTGGGGCGCGGTATCCCGGATGACGACGTCCTCGAGAGTAAGATCGGCGCCCATGACGAAGATGGCCGCCTCGTGAGAACCCTCCACGAGGGAACGGCGGAGGGAGCCACTGGCCGGATCCAGCGTGGCCGCGCTCCACTGAATGGTGACCCCCCTGCCGAAGCGTCCGGTGACTGCACAAGGGCTCGTGTCCCGGATCCAGCTGAGGTCGATATCGGCGGTGGAGCCTAACACCAGAACCGCTGCCTCGAGGTTCCCATCGAGGAGGGCGCCGACCATCGAGAGGGCGGAGACTTCGCCAGTGTGCTGGCTGGCGTCGAGATAAACTCCGTTGCCACCCAGGCTGTCCGCCGCTTGGCCCACCGTGTCCCTCACGATGGTTGATTCGACGGTGAGCTCGGCGCCGCTGGCGACCACGCCGATACGATGGTTGCGCTCGATGACGGAGGCGACAATCTGCGCCACCGGGCGATGGGGCTCGGTTGGCTCGGCGCCTAGAATGACGACGCCATCACCATTGAGCCCGTCGGCGGCCCGGGAGGCCGTGTCCTGAACCACGCTTCGGTCGATGAGAAGCTCCGAATCGACGGCGCTCACGCCCCCACCGCGGCTAGTCATGACGACCGATCCCGTCACCACGAGGTGCCCCCGGAGCCCTGCGGCTTCGCTGCGAAACACCATGACTCCGTTGCCGAACAGGCCGTCGACGACCTGGGGCAGCGTGTCCCGCACCACCGTGTCTTCGAGGGTGAGGTCCGACCCAAAGCCGATCACACCGCAGGTCCGATTGCCATCGATGAGCGATCGCCGAACGACGACCTCGGACCGCGTTCCGCTCCCACTATCGTCGGTCACGCTGATGCCTCGACCGTCATAGTCCGCGGCGCTGGGCCGCGTGTCTCGCACTACCGTTCGGTCCACCGTCGTGGTGGCGCCCCGGACGGAGATGCCCTGGTCCCGCGCCGTTTCCACCAACGAGTCGAGAACGACCGCACCGGTCACCTGCGCTGCAATGAGATCCGTCCGGATGCCTCGTGCCCCAGTGTCGTGGATCCAGAGCCGCGCAAGCTGCACGCCATCGCTGCCCGCAACGAGGATCCCGGTTCCCGGTCCCGTCACCGCCAGATCGCGGACCTCAGCACCGTCTGCGCCGGGAAGGATGCTCACCGTCGACGCCGCCGTAGCGCCAGCGATCTCGACTTGCGCCGGGCAACGACCCCAGAGCTGTAGCGGCTGATCGATCACTACGTCCTCAACGTAGCTGCCGGCCGCGATGGCCACGATGGCCCCGCTAGCCGCCGCGTCGATACCCGCCTGGAGGGTCAGCCATGGCTTGGCCTGAGTGCCGTCGCTGCCCCCTCCGAGATAGCTTCGGTCGACGAACTGAGTCGTGCCGTCGATGGGAATGTCGCCCCAGGTGCCCGTGCCACAAGGGGCCACCTCGCGACAGGCGACCTCACCGGGGATCGCCATCATGCCAGCTGGGCAAGGGGCGTCGGGCAGGATGGGGTTGCAGCCGCCATCGCCCGTTGGCTCGAAGCCCTCACCACAACCATCTGGGGGCACGCCAGGGAGCAAGCAGGAGCCGTTAGAGAGCGGCAACTGTCCAGGCGGGCAAGAGAGGGGGTCTGGGCCCGCATCCGGTGAGCCACCAGAGTCGGCATCGGTGCCTGCATCGGCTGGCGGTCCGGGCTCGGAACCGTTGGTTTCGTCTCCGCAGGACGGAGTCGTGATCAGCAACCAGCCGATGGCCGCCACCTGCCCCCAGGATGGAGAAATGCCTCCCACAGACCAACAAGCGTGCCTGAGGTGGCCACCGATTCATAGTCTGGCAATAGTCGCAGCGGGCCGCGTGCCTGTGGCGCGTAGTCGTGCGGAAGGAGCAGCCCAACAGCCTGGGCCGTCAGTCCACCTCGTAGGCCCCGATGGCGTACTGGCCCGGGAGCCGGTCCACGCCGTCGAAGTCGTGGCTGACCTCATCTAGATCGCAGCACTGCCGCTGTGGCGAGCACCACGAACAGCAAGGAGCGGCGACCAGGAGACACGCCCTCGGAATGGTCAGATCTCGATGGTGCCAATGGTCGGAGGGTCATCTCGTTCAGCCCCTTTCTGATCGTATTGGACGCCCACCGTCGGGGTGCCCGCCTTCAGCTCCGTGCTCTGCGGCGTGAGATCGCCACCGGCGGCATCGACGAACTGCGGATCCACCGACAGGTTGCCCGTGCCGGCAAGGACATCCCAACTGTTGAAGAAGTTGCAGTAGGTGTAGGATGAGCTCGTCGTCGGACCCGCGTTGTAAGCCTCGCTCGGCACATCCACGATGTGGCAATTGGTGAAGCGGTTCGAGTCGCCGAAGTCCACCGGATGGACGAACCCGATCAGGTGGTCGGCCCCGTAGAAGGTACAGTTCAGAAACTCGTTGTCCGTGCTCTCGAGGGGGATGCCGTTCCAGCCGTTGATGACGATCCCATATTTGCAGCCGAGGCAGGCGGTGTTGACGAGCCGGTTGTGGTGGCCGCCCGCCTGGATCCCCTGATCCTCGCCGGCGTTCATGGTGAACAGGAACGCGGTGTTCACGCCGTCGGCGAGGCTGTCCTCGATGATGTTGTAGCTGGTGCCGTCTCGGAAGGTCACCAGGTTCGAGCTTCCGTCCCGGTCACCAGTGGCGACTACGTCTCTGACGACGGTGTAGCGGGTACCGGAGTGTCTCAGCTCGATGGCCTGGCCGACATCCTGTACCGTGCAGTGCTCGATCAGGGTGTGCTCCAGGGGGTATCCTCCAGCTTTGACCGAGTAGCCGTGACCACTGTGGGTGTCTGCTGGATCTCTGACGATAGTGCTGTTCCTGATGGTGTTCCCGGTGCCGACCGGTGCACCGCCGTAGAGCGAGATGTAGTAGTCCATGTGGGGAGTCCCGCGCGAGCAGGCCACCATGTCGTCGATCAGATTGTCGACGCCGGCTATGCGGATCCCGGAGCTTGCGGCGTTGGACGCATAGCAGCCTTTCACGCGGATACGCTGCGCGTCGAAGCCGCTGTGGAAAAAGTTGAAGCCATAGCCCGCTGACCCCCTCGTGTAGACGTTCTCCACGAGGCAGTCGCTGGCGTGGGAGCCTCCCGTCAGCGAGTGATCATAGCCCTCCAGCTGGAGGTTCTTGACGATGACGAAGTGCTTTCCGTCAAAATCTACTCCGCTGCCGCTCGTGCTGCTCGAGTGGACATAGGGCATCACGCTCGGGTCGAAGACCGTGTCCTGATCCCGCGGCAGGCTCGGCTCATCGCCTGGCGTGACTCGGTACCCGATGAACGCGAGGGGAGCGGTTGCCGTCCCCTCGCCGCTGATCACGAGCGGCGTGTTCCCGTAGTCTCCAGCCTGGATCCACACCGTCTGTCCCGCCACGGCGCTGGCGCCGGCCTCCACCATGGTCCACGCGCTGGACTCGCTGATGCCGTCGCCGCCACCCGAGGCCGCAGCGGTAACATAGCGGTCGACCGGGGCGGGGGGCTCGGAGATGATGTTTTCCACGTACCGCAGCGTGAATTCGTACAGCTCGTTGCCCTGCAAGTCCTGCAGGTCGCCCCCGCCCTCGTAGCGGATGGTGGTGTTGTCCCAAAAGGTAAAATCGGTATCCACCACGACGTAGTGGCCAGTGGTGCTTGCGGGTTCGGCGTGGACGGCAGCGACCTCCCGGCTCGAGACAACGAACCCTGCCGCCGCGGAGACCATGATGGGCTCCGAGCTATCGAAGTAGACCCGGTCGTGGTGGGCGTCCTCCACCCGAAAGGCTGACAGCACCGGGTGCAGGCCGTCGTCGAGCCCCCCCCCCGCCCCCCCGGCCCCCGCCAGGACGCGCCGGGCCCCCGGCCCCCCCGGGGCGGGCGGGGGGGGCCCCCCCCCCGGCCCCCCCGGGGGGCGGGGCGCCCCCCCCCCCCCCC
>JAUVCD010000528.1 GCA_030590865.1 Myxococcales bacterium
CACTCCAGGCTCTCGCAGGGTGATGAACAGCACCGCAGCTATGGCCGCTGCCGTGACGGCGGCCAGCGCGCCGATGAGCCGCCCGCGAGCGTTGGGCGGCGAGATGTCCTCAACCATTGCGGCTTGGGTGCCAAAGGATGCCGAGGGGGGCAACTCGTCGGTACCCGCTGAGCCACCAGCCGTCCCGCCACTGGGGAGCGTGTCATAAAGCTGAGGTTGTTGCGCCGACCCGGGGACTTGGCGGCCATCGCTCGTTCCAGCGCTGGACCCCACCACCGTCGGATTGGTCTGCAGCAACGGATCCAGTTCTGCTCCGGAGTTTGAGTCGGGCAGACCGGGCAGCGGATAGGAGTCTGACGCCAACTCGCCGATCAGCGCTGGAAAGCTGCCGGTGTCACCCACGCTCAACGACATTGATGGCGCGCTCGAGTCCATCAGACGGTAGAAGCTCGAGGCAAAGGCGCGCGCCGACTCGAAACGCCGCTCCGGCTCTCGGGCCAGCGCCCGAGCAAAGAACACGTCGATCATCGGCGGGAGGCCCTCGCACAGCTCCGACGCTTTGGGCACCTCGGCCGTGCAGATCTGCACAATCATGTCGGCCACGCTCTTGGCCCGGAACGGCGGCCTGCCCGTGAGCGCCCGGAAGGCGATGATACCGAGCGACCACAGGTCGGCCCGGTGATCGACGTCCGGCAGGGCCCTGGCTTGCTCTGGAGACATGTATTGGGGCGTGCCTAGCAGCGTCCCCGCTTTGGTCTCCTCGGTCTCATGATCAGCCTGAGCCTTGGCGACGCCGAAATCGAGCACCTTGACGAGCTCATCCCCGGTGGACGTGTCGATCATCAGGTTGCCAGGCTTGAGATCGCGGTGCACGATTTGGGCCTTGTGCGCCACGTGCAGCGCCCGGCAGGTCTGCACGACGATACTTCCAACTTCCGCGAGCGTGAGCTGACGCTCGCGCTTGAGCCGGGCGTGGAGGTCCTCGCCGGTGAGCATCTCCATCACGATGAACGGCCGCCCCTCTTGGATGCCGTAGTCGAACACCTGAGCGATGTGGGGACTGTGGAGCTTGGCGACAGCCATCGCCTCGCGCTCGAAGCGCATGCGTGCGTCTTTCGACTCGGCCCATATCGAGGCGAGGATCTTGATGGCCACCTTGCGCTCGAGCCGCTTGTCCTCGGCAACCCACACCGACCCCATGCTGCCCCGGCCGATGGGCTTGTTGAGCACATACCGCCCTGCGAAGGTCTTGCCAGGCGGCGGCGTCGATGCGCCTTGCCTGCCCCCTGGACGGGACACTCTGGGAATGGGGAGAGATCTCTTCGAGCGCTGCGCCGTATTCGGCGTCGGTGCCGCTGGGGGGGGCCCGCCGGATTTGTTGGAAGTGCTGGACTTCTCTTGGAGTGGCAGCGGCTTTCTCTCGCGCGCCTGAACCATAAACTATCCCACTCAAGAGAATACGGGCTTGCCGGTGGACTGACAAACGAATCGTCGGTTCGGCACCTCAGCCTGACCGAAACACTCCACTCCCAACTGGGCTCCCAACTGGGCTCCCAAACGGCTGCCGACTGTCACAACGTGGCATTGGCGGGTCATTGACGCGCCGGCGCTGCCGCCAGCATCGTGAAGGTCAAGCAGAGGTACCGGGAATGTCCGAAAACCGATCAGCCAAGGCGCGGCTGGGCTGCCTGATACTGGCAATCCTCTGTGCTGCAAGTGGGCTCGTGGTAGCCGTGATCTATTTGCGCGCACCGACGGACAGCCCGTCGGCTCGTGCCGCCTCGACCAGCAGCGCAAGCTCCACAGTCCAGCCGACCACCACGTCGCCCCGCCCGCCGTTCACCGAGCACCCTTCAGCCCAGCCGCGAGCGTCCCAGCCCGCACTGGTGCTCCCACCGGGCATGCTACGCGAGCCGATCCGACTCGACGATCTCGCCCACGTCGATCCCCAGCAGCTCTTCGCACCAGCCAAGCAGCTTGCCCATAAGCTGGAGCCGCTGGCCGAGCTGGGCGCGGGCTTCCCGGTCACCACCCACGGGGGTGTCATCTCGGGCGCGATCGACTTGAGTGGCCATTCGCCCAGCTCAGGCCGGGTGCACTTCGACTACGAGTACCGATACCGTAATCCGGGCCAACCGCCAGGGGCCGAGCCGACGCAGGGCTCGGTGGTGGTCATTGCCCAAAAGGGGCATTTGACGGCGACCCGCGAGCTGCGGAAGGTGACGCACCCTTCGGGCCACGAGGTGATCCCCGACCCAACCTGCAGCTTGACCCGAGCGTGGCAAACCGCCGTGACCAGTGGCGTCCCCACCGAGGCCGTGGCGCAAGTGATGTACTACGACAACGAGCCCTACCGGAAAGGCGGCCCCTACGTGTGGTCGTTCCGCGTCCGGGGGCAGGACCAATACCGCCGAGAGATCGATGGGCTCACCTGCGCCCTGGTGCGGTCCTGGGCCCAGCAGCGCTGAGCAACGCCCTGGCGCGAAAGCCCCAGTCTCAGCTGCCGCGAGCACCGCACCATTGTGGCGCGACTGCCCCACAATGGTGCGTCGGTCGCACTGAATCGGTGCAGCTCTGCTGGGCCGCTGTGGCTAAAGCATGGATCACTGTGTCCGGCGCCGCTGGCACGGGACCTGCAGCAAATCACTGAAGAACCGACGGGATCCCCCCGTCCAACTCACGGCATGTCTTCGGTCTCCACACCACCGCGCCTCAACTGCAACACGATCGCGATCCAATTGCCTCAGGACCGCGAACCGCAGCTCGACGTGGCCAAGATGTGGCTCGCCTGGGAAGGTGCCAGTCAGGCACTCATCGATCGGCCAGCCCACGATCGGCCTGGCACCCAGCTGGTGTGGACCTGGGGCCGAGACGCCGAGACTTTCGATCTCCCAGCCGAAGGGCGCGAGTACGCCGTCATCGGGCGCCACAGCGAGTGCGATGTCGTGCTGAACGCCGATCCCCAGCTGTCGCTGCGCCACCTGCTGGCCCGCACCATCGTGCTCGACGACGGCGCGGTAGCCTTGCGCCTGATGAGCCTGGGCGCTTCCCTGCCCTTCTTCCTCGAGGATGGCATGCCCCGGTGGTCGATCGTGGCCGTTGGGCCTCTGATGATCCGGCTGGGCCGTTACGTCATCGGAGCCTTTCCCTACGAGCCTCATCGCCCGAGCGGCGGCGGGCCGTACCGCTCCCCGCCCCAACTTCACGTCGAGATGTCGTCGGTGGTGCCGCGAATGGTCCGCCGCGCTCAGCGCACCACTCACGTGTCCGTGATGGCCCCACCACCTGAGCTGTCGACGATGGCCCATGCCGGTACCCCCAACGGCGCCGGACGGCTCACCCTCCGCCGCGAGCAGCGCGAGGCCGCTGTCGATCTCCAACACGCCGATCTGGAGCGCGGCGTGCTCATCGGCCGCGCCGAGCGATGCCTCGACCACGGACTGGCCCACGTGCTGCACAATGGCATCTCCCGAACCCACTTGATGCTGCTCAGAGAAGCCGAATCGCTCTACGCCTACGACCTGTGCTCGGTGCAAGGCAGCTACACTGGTGATCGCAAAGTGCGGCGATGCCGACTGTCAAACCGAGGCGCCGCCCTCCAGCTGGCCCAACACCACCCAGTCAGCTTGCTGTGGCACCCCTACCCTAGCGCGGCCGCCCAGCTGCACTGAGCGCTGCAGCGCCAGCGGCCAAAGCTGTTGCCACGGTGCTCGGTCCGTCAGTCCCAGCGGCGAGGTCTAGCCAAGGTCCAGCTAGCGTCGTTGGCGGCTACCGCCCCTTCATCTTCTTGATCTGAGCCTTGGCCTTGTCACCCACCCGGGTCCCTTTGCCCGTCTTGGCGGCCTTCTCGAAAGCCTTGAACGCCATCTGGCGCTTCTTGTCGCCCAGGTAGGACATGCCCAGGTAGTAATAGGCAGGCGCAAACTTCGGATCGATCTTGAACGCTGCGGAGTAGTCCGCTCGGGCAGCCTTCTCTTGCTTGAGCGAGTGCTTGCAGAGCCCGCGGTGCAAGAAGAACCCTGGTTCCTTGTCGTTGAGCTTCACCGCGATGTCGAAGGTGCTCACACAGTCGTTGTAGGCCTCACATTTGGCGAAGCGGTGGGCCAGCACCGTCACCTTCTCCAGGTCCTTGTTGACCGTGGGCAGCACCAGCCGCATCTGCTCGGCGGATTCTTTGGGCTTGCCCGCCGCGAAGAGCATGTCGGCGTAGACGTAGCGAATCTCGGCATCGTCTTTGAGCTTCAGAGCTTCGTCATATTGCTCAGCCGCCTTGGCGTATTGCTTGGTAAGCCGATAGGCGTAGGCCAGATTGATGCGAATGTCCGGTGCTTGTGGCTCTTGGTCGATGGCTGGCCCCAGCATCGCGATGGCTTGGTCGGCTCGGATCGGCTCTTCCAGATAGATCGCCGCCAGGTTGAGCCGCGCATTGATGAGCTTCCCGTCCAGCTCGATGGCCCGCGCGTAGCCCTTCTCCGCTTTGTCCCGCTCCTTCAAATTGTCATGAGCGAGCGCCCGGTAGTACTCGGCCTCGGCGTTGTCCGGTTTGGCCTCGAGCGCCTTGTCCAGGTGTGCAATCGCCTCGGCCCAGGCCTGCTTCTTGACGTAAGCCACGCCGCGATCGAGCTCGCTCGTTCCCGCCCCAGGCGGGAGGCCATCTTCCGTTGGCGCTGGATCGGCGACCAGCGCAGGTCCCGGTCCAACCCCGGCAGGCGGTCCACAAGCGCCTAGCGCCGCGAGGCAACCGAGCAGCATGAGCGCGCTCAGGCCACGGGAATCGGCGCCCCGCAGCCGTCCCATGGTTGGAAGGGTACCCGCTGCAGCGGTGGAAGAGGTGTTGCCGGTTCGATGTTTCGACATGAATCCCCTAGTCCTCTTTGTCGTCCAGACCCTCGATAAGTTCTAGCAGCACGCCCCGAAGGGCCTCGGCGCGCCCGTCTAGCGTTACTTTCTTTCCGTCCCGCTCGCTAACGTAAAACACGTCTACAACCCGAGTGCCCTCAGTGGCGATCTTGGCCACAGCGATGGAAAGCCCCTGCCGATAAACGGCGTCGGACAGATCGAACAACAGACCGGGTCGATCACGAGTGATGACCTCCACCACGGTGTATTTGGGCGTAGCTCGATTGTCGACGGTCACCCGATTGGGCACCCCCGGCCCTTCACGGGCCCGTCGTGGGACGCTCCGATTGAGCTGCGCGACCTGTCCAGCACTGTGAGCGCCGCTCACCACTGCCGTGAGGTGCCGCTCCAGCGCACCGAGGGCGCGCTCCACCGCCAGCGAACCGCTCGAGTGATGGACCCAAAAAATGTCCACCCCGAGCAGGTAAGCGGCAGGCTCGTCAGCGTCTCCGGCCATCGATGGCCTGCCTCGATCGGTCGACCACGGCAGCGCACAAGAGTGAATCTGCGCCCCATGCACCTGCAGCCGACTGGCGGTGAGCGCCGCCGTCACCCGTGCCAGCAGCCCTGGTTGGTCCGGGGCGACCACGCAAATGGCGCTGCCACCGTGCCGCCGGGAGGGCACAGCTCCGACCGAGACGGCCGCCTCAGTGGTCAAATGGTGATGTACCAGGTTGGCATGGGCGATGATCGCCTCCGGCCGAGTGGTCAGAGCATAGCGGGCCGGCATGGCGTCGACGAAGCGGACCACGAAGTTCCCTTCAGCCAACCGGGTGCTCGCCCCGGATGCCGCGATTAGTGCCTGAGTCTGGCGGTGCTTGTGCTCGCGCAGCGTCGACTCGCGCGAGGCATGGCCCGACAAGAAACGGGCAGTGGCGATGAACAGCTCGTCGAGCAAGTCGGCCTTCCATGAGGTCATCGACGTCGGGCTGGTGGTCGACAGATCTGCGAGGGTGAGCAGATAGAGGTTGCGAAGTCCCTCGCTGCCCTTCACCAGGGCAGCCAACTCCTCGACCGTGGCTTGATCGTCCAGATCACGCCGAGTGGCGATGTGATACATCGTGAGGTGGTGCTCGATTAGGCTGCAGGCCTCGTCGATCTCGCCGGACTCCAAGGCCAATCGCTGCAAGATGCCGCGGGCCATCTCGGCACCACGAGTCGTGTGGTCCCGCCGACCGATGGCCTTGCCCACATCGTGGAGCAGGGTGGCGAAGAACAGCACCCGTGGCCGGGTGATCCCACCTGCCAGCCGACAGGCCATCGACCCGCCCCAACGCTCCGCCTGGCTGTCATCCACGACGATGTCGCGACGCACCATTTCACAGAGGCGATCGACCGCGGCCACCAAATGCACATCCACCGTGAACACATGGTAGGTGTCGTGATGCACCCGGCCGACCAGGGGCCCGAATTCGGGAATCATCGCGAGCAGCAGACCGATGTCGTGCAGCTCCCGCAGGATGCTGCCCCGCTTGAGCTTGGTGGGTGCGCAACCGGTCACCAACTCGACGAAGAGCGCCACGGCTCGATCGCTGCGACGCAACCGCTCCATCCACGACTCATCGCCGCACGCGTCGACCAGCACGCCACGGATATGGGGCCGCAAGGGGACGCGGTGATCGACCGCAGCGCGCAGCAGCACAAAAGCGGTCGCCGGATCCTGCTCGATGAGCTCAGGGTGCGCTAGCGTCGCCTGCCCATCGAACAGCTGCAGGCCCTCGCCAATGGTCTGGAGCCGCGGCCGACGCCGTTTGAGCATCGGCACCGCTCGATCGACGATGGTGTCACGAAACCGCGAAATCGTCCGCGCCGCTCGGTAGTAGTCGCTCATCAGGCGTTCCACCGACTCGCGCACCGCCAGCGTGTCCGTCGAGGCGCCGTGGGTCGGCCCATAATAGCCGAGCATCCGAGCACTGCGCTCTTGCTGGTCGAAGCTGAGCCGGTCGCTGCGTCGACCCACAGCGCCGTG
>JAUVCD010000673.1 GCA_030590865.1 Myxococcales bacterium
GAGCACCACCGGCTTGTTCGATCAGCGGCGCTAGGGCCTGAGCAACCCGACGGACTCGCGGCACATGAATGGTGCGGCGGTGGTAGTCCGTCAGCGCCTGCAACAGGTTTCGACCGATGGGCGCCATGAGATGAGTCAGCCTAATGGACTGCCCAAATGGCGGCAATCTCGGCCGACCGGTCTCGGGCTCAAAGGAGCGGCAGCCTCCGGTCGCCCGGTGCGCTCTGTGGTTTGGTTGGGGTCTCAGGAGGTCTGTCGCTGCCGTCCTGCCGTGCTAGGGATTGGCGGTGCCTCCGGCTCACAGAGCACGCTCCGTTCTCCACGTGCTGGCCCAGCGCCCCTCCCGTACCGGCAGTGGCATCACGCTCCAGGCCCTGGTGCGCCACGGCGCCGCAGCCGGTCATCGCCAGACGGTCGTGGTCGGGACACCGGCCGACGACCCCAACCCAGGGGTCGAGCCCCTGGAGCCTGCCCAGATCTATCCTCTGCGCTTCGGTGAGCCGCCCCTGGGCTTTCCTTTGCCCGGGATGAGCGACGTGATGCCTTATCGCTCGTCGCGCTACGGGGCGCTGACCGCCGATCAGCTCACCCAATATCGAGAGGCTTGGCGGGCTCACCTCAGTCGGGTCTTGGCTCAGGCCCAGCCTGATGTCGTTCACAGCCATCACTTGTGGCTGGTCAGTGCGCTGCTCAAAGACCTGTGCCCGGCGGTGCCCGTCGTCACTCATTGCCATGCCACCGGGCTGCGGCAGATGAAGCTTTGCCCCCACTTGGCTGACGACGTGCGCGCTGGGCTGCGCCGAAACGAGTGCTTTGCTGCCCTGACTCAGAGGCAAGCGATCGAGATCGGCGCCACGCTGGAGGTGGACGCCGATCGAATCGGAGTGGTCGGGGCCGGCTACCGCGAAGACCTGTTTCACGCCCGCGGGCGCGCTACAGATGCAGGTCCTCAACTGCTCTATGCGGGTAAGCTCAGTCGTTCCAAGGGGCTTCCATGGTTGCTCGACGCCGTTGCAACCCTGGCGTCCGACCGCCCCGGGCTGGTGCTGCACGTCGCCGGTTCCGGCGCCGGCGACCAGGCCGCCCAGTTGCGCCAGCGCATCGAGATCATGGGAGGGCGAGTGCAGCTTCATGGTCAGCTCGACCAACGGGCCCTGGCCGCGCTGATGCGTCAGGTGGCGGTCTTCGTCCTGCCGTCCTTCTACGAGGGCTTGCCGCTAGTCCTGATTGAGGCTCTCGCTTGCGGCTGTCGCCTGGTCAGCACTGCGCTACCGGCAGTGGCCGAACAGCTCGCTCCCCAATTGGGCGATGTTTTGACCCAGGTGTCTCTCCCGCGACTGGTGACGGTGGATGAGCCCGAGCCGGCAGATCTCGGCGCCTTCACTGACGCTCTTAGCCGCGCCATCGGCCACAGTCTCGACGCGCCAGCCTTAGGCGATCCAGCTTTGACGCTAGCGGCGCCGCTGCGGCGGTTCACTTGGCGGGCGGTCTTCGAGCGTGTGGAGCAGCTGTGGCAGGTCGCCGCTACTCGAGCGGGGCGATAGGTGCCGAGGTCGAGGAGCCGGCACCCCAGAAACTGAGGTCTTGCGGGGCTATCGGGACGCTGATCAAGCTGGTCGTCACGCTCCCGGACCCAAAGGTGATCTCGAACAGCTGACCGGAGTTGGAGAAGCCATAGGCGCTGCCACCCCAGAAGGCGAGGCCGAACACTTGATCGTGGTCCAAGGCGCCGAAATGCTGGACGACCTGCCCGGTGGCCGGGTTGACCTCGACCAAACAGTCGCTGCATTCCCCGCCCTTGATGGTCAGGTAGGTGCCGCCGCCCTTGACCGACACGATGTCGCCGCTCGACATGTAGCCGCTGGTCAAGGCTCCGGCGAGTACCGTGGTCACGGCGCCCGTCCCGATGTCGATGCGGACGTAGTCGGTGACTGCGTAGCCCACTAGAGCCTCAGCGCCCGGGTCGACGGTGCCGGCAGGCACGAAGGACAGCGAGTTGGGGTAGTCGGTGTCCGAATAGATTTGTGAACAGGTCGCGTTCAGCTTGTTGATGGTCCAGAGGCCGTCGAAGGTTGTGGCGTAGAGGTTGTGGTCCTTGTCGATCGCCAGATCGAGGACCGAGTCGCACCCCTGAAAAGGCCCAACCTCGGTCACCGCTTTGGTCAGCGGATCGAGCTTGTAGAGCACACTCGAGCTGTGCCCGAAGACTTCTGCGACCACGTCCTCGGAGCCGCCGTTGCCTCCGGTGCTCATCGTGGTACCGCCGCTGCCGCCTGTGCCGCTCGATACGCCACCGCTGCCGCCCTCGGCGTTGCCCCCCTCGCCTACGGTGGAGCCGCTGCCGCCGGCAGAGCATGCCAAGAGCAGCCCACTGGCGACTGCCAAGCCAATCTTATTCATGCAGTCATCGTAGCACCGGCGGGGACAGTTCACACGGTGCCTGGTTCGTACGGCCGCTGGTTCACACGGCGGCTGGGCGAGCTCGGGTCGCGGCGGTTAGACCGCCCGTGGTCCGGCCCAACCGCGGCTCAAACCGTCGCAGCTTGTGCCGGGGTGTGCCACAGGCCTGGCCCACTGGTGCTCACCAATCGGGATTTCGAGGACTTGGCCGTGGCATGGCCTGTGCAATTGCTCGCAAGTGAATCGAACGAAGAATCCCAGTGCGGTGCGCATGGAGGTTGTTATGAAGGCTGAGTTTACGACGGTTGTTGGGTTTACGAAGGTTGTTGGGTTTGCGGCAGTGGCTTCGGTGTTGGCGGTGGCTTGCACCACAGTCGAGGCGCCGGAAGATGAACAAGGCACTATCACTCAACAGTCCACGGTCAGTGAGTGTGGCGGGTTTGAGCCAAAGGTAGTGCAATACCCGGAAGATTCGGGAGACACGCTGGGCTACTGCGACGCCGAGGTGCTTCACTGGGAGTATGAGCTCGCCACCGAGACGCTGGTGCTGTTTGACGCTCGCATCGAGCTGAACTGTTGTGGCACTCATGGCTCGACCATCGCCAAGCAAGGCGACCTCTACGTGGTGACTCAAGTCGACGCGCCCGAGGCCATGGGTGGTCGCTGCGATTGTCTCTGCGTGTTCGATTACGAGCTGAGCGCTGGGGGCATTGCCCAAGGCCCCATCGACATCCAGATCATGCGGGACGTCACCGATAGCCAAGCCGGACCCGAGCTGGTGTTCGAAGGCACCATCGATCTCACCCAAGGGGTCGGTGAGGAGATCCTCGACGCCGCGCCGTCGGACTGGTGCAGCCAAGAGGACGCGCCGTCGGCGAGCTGAGGGGTTCTGGCTGCCGGGTCGTCCCGGCTGGGCGGTCCCGGCTGGGCCGTTCTGGCTGGCCAGTCCTCGCTGGGATGGCGGCCAAGCTCAGGCCGTCTGGTCCTCGAACACGTCCACGATGCGCCAGGGCGCCACGTCCAGGTGGAAGTGGTTGTGGTGGCCAGCATAGGATGGCCCGAGCAGCACCCGAAAGATGTCCTTACGGCCGATGAGCCGGCGGGCGAAGGTGCGCAAGAACCGAGCGTGCAGCGCAGCGTAGCCCTGCTTGCTCTTCCAGTGGCGGGCGAGCCGTATCGAAAAAGGACCCCCCAGGGCCTTGGGCAGGCCCTCAGGCAGAGGCTTGTCCCGCGGTGCCCGAGCGAAGTTGAAGCCTTCCAGGTCGATGGCATTGCCCAGGGCGTGTTCGCTGAGCCAGGTGGGATAGGCGCTGATCCGGCGGCAGGCATAGGTGCCCATGTGCTGCAAACGGCTCGGGGGCCGACCGTAGATCTCGACGGCCACGGCAGCGGCCACCTGTTCCATCGCCGCCAAACGCTCAACGAAGCCCACGAAGACCCGAGCCAGGCCGGTGTAGCGAATGTGCTTGCCCCGATAGTTGACCAGCTCGACGTCAGGGCACCTGAGCGGTCCCCGCCGAGGCACCCGTCGCGAGATATCATCGAGGGGATAGTGGGGCTCGGCGGCCGCCGCTAGACGCGGGGCGGCTGCTATCGCGGCGGTTGTGGCAGCCAAGGCGAGCAGCCTGCGTCGAGTGGTTGTCCTGGGGTCCGGGACGCTGGCATGCAGTCCCGGCGCCGGAGCGTTCGTGAAACCCACGAGCCATTAGACGGCTGACCATGCGAAATGATGCTTGCCATCTTACGGTGCGGGCGCACGAGACCGGCCCCCGGCCATGGGGTCGGTCCCAGGGCCAGCCATCAACCTGGTGTCGAGCGACGACGCTGGTGATATCTTTGAATGGATAGGGCGCTCGCCGCTTCTCGTGACGGGCGCTGTTGGGGGATCCGCCCCTTGGTATCGTCCAGTCTCGGTGGCTGGTCCCTTCGAGGAGATGGCTCGTCATGAGGACCTTGTCGTACAACTTGGTGTTGATCTTCTCGGTCGGCATGGCCGCCATGATCGGCTCTGGCAGCGGTGGTCTGGGCTGCAGTGACGATGGCACAGTAACGCCTACATCCACGGCGACCGGCGGCTCAGCAGCGGGCGGGGGCCAAGGTGGCTCAGGTCAGGGTGGGGCAGGCGGCGGCCTGCAGCCGCCCACCGAGTACAGCGATTTCCCGGCCGAGCCGGTCGTCGAGTCGGGGCTCCCTGCCGATATCGCGGACCTGTTTGCTGGCGCCCCCGGGAGCGGGTCCGGCGGTCCTTGTCTGGCCGAGCCCACGCTGGACGCGATGGTGCCGCGCAACTGGACGCCCCTGTTCTTCGAGTGGCAACCGCCCCAGGACCAGAACGTCTTCGAGCTGCGGCTCGCGGTAGACAATCAGGTGAACGATCTGCTGGTCTATTCGACTAGCCGCCGGTTCACCATGGACTCGATCCTCTGGACCGCGCTGGCCGAGCACAGCGCCGGCCGTGACGTGCAGGTGACCCTCCGAGGTGCGACCCTGGACGGTGGCTCGCTCACCGAAGGGCCTTTCGTCGGCGCCGACGGCCCGATCCACATTGCCCCGGTCGATGCGCCGGGATCGGTCGTGTACTGGGCCGCCAGCGCGGGTACCTCGTTCGAGGGCTTCATGATCGGAGACGAGTCTCCAGTCACCGTGCTGACCCCGACGACCGCCGGGTCGACCTCGACC
>JAUVCD010001021.1 GCA_030590865.1 Myxococcales bacterium
CTATGAGTGCGAGCGAGCCGTAGGCCGGCTCCGCTGCCACCGATGTCGCTGCAACAGCGCCCCGGGACGATGCGAAACCCAGCGGCGCAGGGTGGATGAGCTGAGCGACGGTGCTAGGGTCGCGGAGTGAAGGACGACAAAGATGACTCGGACCTGCGCTCCCGAAGCGACGCCACCAGGGAGCGCAAGGCCAACGAGAGGCGCCTCGCCACGCTGGCCACGACGCTGGCCGGGTTGTCGCGCAAACAGCTCAACAAGCTCGTTCTGGACGAAGGACTCGCCGATGCGGTCGACGAGGCGCATCGAATCCAAAGGCATGGCGCCCGCGACCGGCAGCTGCGCATCGTTCGTCGCGAGCTACGGGGAAGCGACAGCACCGCCATCGGCGCCGCGGTAGACGATCTCATCAATCCCCATGGCTACCCAACGCCGGCCGCTCGGGACGCGCAGAGCTGGGCTGACCGCTTCCTGGCTGACGGAAACGACGCGGTAGAAGTCTTCTTGGCCGATCACGAGCAGGCGGACCGACAGCGCCTCAAAGGACTGCTGCGCAACGCGCGAAAGGCCGATCCCAGCAAGGATCCCAAGGCACGAAATGCCTTGGTTGCGGTCATCCTGGCGCTCATCCGAGACGGCGAAGACTAGTGGCTGGTCGGCCCCGATTGCTGTGACACCCTGCCCACGCTTGGCACGACAAGTCGGCCATGGCGGCCGCCGCGCTACATCCCGCCGCCCGCTCCGCCAGTTCCTGCGTTGGGATCGAGCAGCTCGATCTGCACCAAGTAGTGGAACGGGTCGTGTTGCCCCTGGTCGTAGGGCTTGAACTCCACGACATAGCGGCCCGACGCGAGCTCACTGACCGCGAAGGATGTCTCGTCGAACTGGGGACAGTAGTTGGTGCCTGTGGCGGCGACCGCCGGAATTTCCGCATCACCCAGCTTGGCCTGCTCGCTGTTGTCGAACAGCAACTGGTTGAACTGGAGCTTGAACTCAGGCGTTCCCTCGGGGCACTCTTTTCCGTCCGCGCCGAGCACCGTGACCCGGGGGAAAGAGCCGTCGGGCACGTCCAGCAGAAAGAAGTCCAGATCGCAGCTGCCCCCGATGTAACCGACGATCTTGATGGTGTCGCCCACGTCCATGAGCACCACGTTGCCCGCCGTGGGGTGGTTGTTGGGCTCGACCTCCTGGATGGGGTTGGCGTCTGGGGCCTTGATCTCCACCAAGCCGTCGTGGGTACAGCCGTCTCCGTCGACCGTGTTGCCATCATCGCAGCTCTCGCCCGCGTCGAGCACCCCGTCGGCGAAACGCGGGTAGGTGAGCGTCAGCCGGACCTGGGGAGAATACTCACCCTGGTCGTAGGCCTTGCTGTCGAAGCCGAGGTAGAACTCGCTCGCTTCGTTCGTCTGCCACCACATGGTTTCGCCCTTACCGGCAGGGCAACGCTGATTGCGACGTATGAAGGTGTTGGTGTCGCACGCCTGGGTTAGCCAGAGGGCCAGATCCACCGGCGGGGCCGACTGCCCTGGCGGCACGACGAACTCAGCGGAGAGCGCAACCCGCTCGTTGGAGGCGACCCGGAAGCCGAACAGCCCGTCCGGCCCGTCCATACCGGTGAGCTTGCCGATGTCCTGATAGTCATCGGCGTGGTCGTTCAACATGACCAGCCCGCTGTGCTCCCGCTGATCGCTAGTGAGCAACTTACTCTCCGGCAGGGGGCACACGTCCTCGGTGGCGGCCCAATTCTCCGTGCCGGTGGCGCCACCTCCAACGCCCACGTTCTGATAGAGATCCTGGTCGAAGACATTACAGCTGCCAGCGGTCACGAGCATGCCGGCGGTGGCGCTGGTAAGCAGCGCAGGCAATCTCCAAGCGGTGCGGGACGTCGGGGAGAAGATCATCGCAATGGCTCCATGCGTTGGACGGGGTCGTGGGTTTGGTGGGTGAAAGGGGGCGTCAGAACCGACCTTCGAGCACGAGGACACCGCCTGCTTCACCCACTGCGGGGACCACCTGCAGGTCGGCCCGCTCGGTGGGCTCTTCCGGCGATCCGGACCAATCGGTGAAGATGGCTAGCAGCACGGTGCCGGCACCGACGATGGCCGTCGCGCCCACCAGGATGTTGGTGCGCTGCTCCAGGCCCGTGCCATCGTTGTAGGCCTCTTGGGTGGGGGCGTCCTCGTAGTCCGACGCCTTGCTCATCGTGTCGGTCCCCGACCAGATCGCCGCAGCGCCGAGCCCAGCGGTGAACACCGCGCCGGTGATGAACCAGGCCATGTGCAGCCCCGTGGAGCCCTCCGCT
>JAUVCD010000241.1 GCA_030590865.1 Myxococcales bacterium
CGACGTTTCGCAGCACCTGCCGACCGCCGGCTGTTCGTTTCTTACTCGGCAGACGGCCAGCACGTGCTCACCGGCAGCCACCAATCGGCGCTGCGAATCTGGTCGCTCGATGGGCAGACCGTGGCGCTCGAAGGGCACCAAGCGCCGGTGCGACAGGCACGGTTCTCCGCCGACGGCCAGCGCATCGCCTCGGCGAGCGAGGACGGCAGCGTCCGGCTGTGGAACGCCAAGGGCCAGCAAGAACGCCTGATGGAGGGCCACGATGGCGGCGTCGAAGCACTGGCCTTCATCCCTGACGGCGCACAGATCGTCACCGGCGGTCTCGACGGCACTGCGCGGATGTGGTCGGTCGCCGACGGCACCCACCACATCATCGCAAGCCACCGGGAACGCATCTCGGCCGTGGCCCTTTCGCCAGACGGTCGCTTCGTCGCCTGCGCGAGCTGGGATCGCAATGTATCGCTCGTCGATCGAGTCACCGGTAGCACCCAGCTGCTGCGCGGCCACAGCGATGCCGTCTCGGCGGTGGCCTTTGCGCCAGACGGCAAACAGCTCGCGACCGTGGGCTGGGACCATCAGGCCCGGGTGTGGGCCGTCGCGGCCAATACCCGACGCACTCTCCGAGGCCACCAGGTCGGCGTGAAGACGGTGGCGTTCAGCCCTGACGGCAAGCTGCTGGCGAGCGGCGGACACGACGACACGGTGCGCTTGTGGGATGGGGCGACCGGAGCCCGTCAGGCCGTGCTCGAGGGCCATGGCGATCATGTCTTTCGCGTGGTCTTCTCGCCTGACGGACGGCACCTTGCCTCGTCGAGCGACGACCGCACCGTGCGCTTGTGGCAAGTCGAGGGCGGCGAGCATCAGGTGCTCGAAGGTCACCAGGCCGACGTCGAGGAGTTGGCGTTTTCGCCTGACGGGCGTCAGCTCGCCTCGGCCGGGGAGGACGCGGCCATCGGGCTATGGCGGGTCGCCGATGCCACCGGCACCATGCTCAGTGGTCACGATGGTGCGGTCACGGCCATCTCGTTCAGCCCCGACGGCGCGTCGCTAATCTCGGCCAGCCGTGATGGCACCCTGGGCGTCTGGTCCGCCAAAGACGGCAAGCTGCTGCGCAAGAGCAAGGGCCACGATGGCGAGGTCATCGGCCTGGCCGTCGCTCCGAATGGATCGCTGATAGCCTCTGCAGGGACCGACGACATGGTGCGGTTCTGGCGCCTCTCGGATGGTTCAGCAACGACGCGCGTAGCTTTGAACGGTGCTGAGCAGCTGCGCTTCTCGGCGGACGGCAACCACCTCGCCGTGGCGAGCAGTGGCCGCCTGCTGTGGCTCTGCAGGATGACCGAACATGAGCCCAAGTGCCGCGAGCTAGCAGGTCCCACCACGCGGGTCCATGCGCTCGTCTTTACCGAAGACGGGCGCACCCTGGTGACCGGCAGCGGCGACGGGACCGTTCGCTTGTTCGATGTGGCGACCGCAGAGAGTCGACCGTTGCGCGGTCATAGCGGGCCGGTGTTCGACGTCGCGCTCGCCCCAGGGGGTCACTGGGTCGCCTCAGCCTCGGCGGACACCACCATCCGACTGTGGCCGGTCATGCCGCCGCCAGCGCCCTCCGAGCTCGCCAGCTGGCTCGAGGCGGCGACCACCTATGTCACGCCCCCGCTGGTGCCCTGAGTCGCTTGGCTCTCGAGACACGTCCCCAGTCGCAGCTCCGCTCGGCTCCCAGCCGTTGGGAGCCTCAAGCAGAAGCGCCGCGCATACAGAGCTCAGTCACGTAACGGTTGATCGCCTGATGGGCCTCCGCCGAAGGCTCGATGAACTCCAAGCCCTGGGTGTGACCATCCGCGCTGAGGTGGCGCACCACCGCCGGAACCTCGACGGTAGCTCGTCCCAACCGCAGCGTCAGCGCCAGCTGGTCACCCACCACCACCCCCGCATCACCCCGTTGTACCCAGAGTCCCAATCCTCCCAGGCTGATGTCCAACAGTTGGACGGTCAGGCCCGGCACCTCTGGAGTGAGGGAAACCTCGCCTGGAAGCTCCGGTATGGGATGCACGCGAACGTGTTTGCGGCGCTCGACGTCGGGGTTCACGTCCCTAGCACTAACCTGGCAGCGACCTGGACTCCAGGCGATTGGGCAGGCGGACGCTAATCCGAGTGCTCGCCGCGCTCGCCTCGCCCGGCGCGCTTGCGCTTGTCCTCTTTGGCCTGTTTGACCCGCTCGTTGTCGTCGATGATCGCCTTGACGATCTTGCCGCCGAGCTCGGGCTTCAGCTTGTCGACCAGCACCGGCTTTCCCACCACGTCTTTCATCTCCAGCGGCCTCCGAGAGATCATCATGACAGCTGGACTCACCGGCCGCCACCCCGGTGGCTAACCAGATCTCCAGTTAGACCGGCCGTACAGGCTACTTCACCACCCGACCTCGCCTCCTATGTAGCTCACTGTCGTGACTATGAATACAATGTAACTACGTGTATTCATTGATAAAAATGGTGGTACCGCGGGCCACCAGGTGGATCATTGCTCCACCGGTAAAAGTGCCATTTGTAGTCCTGTTACAGGCCAAGAACCGGTCGGCCGGCCTGTTATGGGCTGATTTCGGATCGTGTTTTATCCAGTTCACCGTCCAGAACCGCAGTGGCTTCGAGCTTGCAAGTCCAAGCAGCCGCTCGTCCTACCCGGCGAGCTCAAACGGGAAACCAGACGCTCAGTCGCTAACAATCAGGTCGCAACGCGAAGGGAGGCGCGTCGATCTCGGTCGTGACGGCTGGCGCGGAGGCGCTGACATGGAGGAGAAGCCCATGCGCTCGAAGGTCGTGTTGTTCTCGCTAATGGTGACGCTCGCATCCTGGTTGGGAGGGTGCAGCATCCAAGGACCGGACGACGAACCGGGACCGGGGCCGAGCGATGACGGAGACCGTCCATCCGATGATGACGGTCGCCCGGATGACGCCACCGCCGAGCCGATCATCGGTGGCTCGGAGGCCACGGACTACCCGATCGCCGTGCTGGTCAACATGAAGCGGGACGGGTGGCATGTATCGTCCTGCTCTGGAGCGGTGATCGCACCGCAGGTGGTGCTCACCGCCGGCCATTGCGTGGTGACCTATGACGGGTGGGACATCGTGGCCCCATACGCAGGGGGGCAGACGGCAACCTCATCCAGCGCGGTGACCTACGACTGGACCGACAATGGAGGCTCAGTCAACCCCTCCCAGCACGACGTCGGCTTGGTGTTCTTAGATAGCGACATCGTCCTGACTCACTATCCGATCATCGCCGCCCAGAAGGTCCCTTCGGGCACCAAGATCCTCAACATCGGCCGCAAGGACAACGGCTATCTTTCGAGCAGCAAGCTCTTCGTGAGCCAGCCGGTCAGTATCTACGACGGCAGCAACCACGGCTTCGCCTACGACTACGCATCCAACGAGATTATCGAGCCTGGCGACTCGGGCGGCCCGGATGTGCTGCTCGGACCCGCGCCGCGGACCATCGTCGCGGTCAACTCGGGCGTCGGCAACGGCTGGCAAATCTTGGCGCGGGTCGATCTGCTGCACAGCTGGATCACCGACCAGGTGGCCACTCACGGCGGAACGCCCCAGCCGCCTCCGCCGGAGACCGACCCGCCGAGCTGCAGTCACGACCTCTGCGTGGAAGGTGACAAGCTGGTCAGCAACTGCGACCCCTGCGCCGAGCAGATCTGCGCCCAGGACCCCTACTGCTGCAGCACCCAATGGGACGGCCAGTGTGTCTCCGAGGTCGACAGCATCTGCGCCGTCCCCTGCGGAGCTCCGCCCACCGACCCGCCGGACCCATGCAACGGCATCACCTACGAGGGCGAATGCAACGGCAACGTGCTGTCTTGGTGTGACGGCGAACAGATCCATTCTGTCGACTGCACCGCCAGCGAAAAACAGTGTGGCTGGGACGGTAACCACAACTTCTACAACTGCTTATAGAGGCAACGGCACGCCGTTCTCTTGTCCTGCAAGCCTCGAGGATGCGACGTCTATGGGGCGTCGCATCGAAGCGGCGACAGGAGGCGGCGATGCAGCAGCAGGTCACAGCAAGTCCAACCCCAGCGGTCTTGGGATCCCACCGCATCCCGCTCACAGCCAACCGCGGGGCTGCACAGACACTCCATTTTCCCACGCCGATGTTGCGAGACATCGAGAAGCAGGCCCACCGGCTCGATGGGGGGATCGGCCACTGTCTCAGGCTGGCGTGGAACCTCGCCTCTGCCGAGATCGGCGACGCCGAAGCCCGTGAGCGAGTGGGAGCCAGCCGCCTACTGCGGGGCAGGAAACGACCTCAGCCTGTCGAGCTACCGCTCATCACCTGGCACGACGTGACCGTCGAGGCCGAGCGGCAAGACCGCTCTCGATCCTGGGTGCTGCAGCGTGCCTGGCTGCTCGCGCGGCAACGTTTGCTCGCCGCGCTACGCTGATCAGGGCAGAACGCGCCCAACGATCAGCTGCTCCGCTTCGGAAGCCGGCATGGGCTTGGCGAAGTAATACCCCTGAGCGAAATCGCAACCCACGGCATCCAGAGCGTCGCGCTGCGCTTCACTCTCCACGCCTTCGGCCACCACCTCGATGCCCAGGCTCTTGGCGAGCCCGACGATGGCACTGATGATGATGCGATTCTTCAGGCCCCCGCCAGTCAAGAAAGAGCGATCGATCTTGAGCTGGTCGTAGGGCAGCATGTGCAGATAGCTGAGCGACGAAAAGCCCGTACCGAAATCGTCGAGGCTGAACATCACGCCGTAAAGGCGCAGCTGGGCCACCGCACCGGCAGCTAGCTCCAAGTTCTCGAGAACCACCGACTCGGTGATCTCCAACTTGAGCTGCTCGGGAGCCAACCCGGTCTCAGTGAGCGCCTCTTCGACCTCTTTGAGCAGCTTTGGATCGGCGAGCTGGGAGCCCGCCAGATTCACGCTGATCGAGAGCGGCGAGCTGCCTGGACAGATGGCGTTCCAAGTCGCCGCTTGCTCGCAAGCCTGGCGCAACACGCGCCGACCTAGATCGCCCATCGCACCGCATTCCTCGGCCATAGGAATGAACTTGGCCGGTGGAATCGCCCCAAGCCGCGGGTGAGTCCAACGAGCGAGGGCCTCGAAGCCCACCACCTCGCTACTCGATACCCGAACGATGGGCTGGTAGTGCACGTCGAATTGACGCTTCTCGAGGCCCTCGTGGAGGGCCACGATCAGCTGCATCTCCTCTTTGTCTTCCAGGCGCATGGCCGTGTGGTACGCCGCCCGTTTGCGGCCTGTCCGAGACAGCGCATGGCCTGCCGCCGCGGCCGCATCGCGCATCACTTCATCAGAGCTGTTGTAGGGCCGCTCGCTGGTCGCAAAACCGATGATTGGAGAGATCGATAGCGCATGACCACCCACCCGGAACCGCTCCTCGAAGGCACCCAAGAGGCCGTCGGTCACCCGCGTAGCGTGGGGGACGTCACCCACCGCATCGAGCAAGATCCCGAACTCACCGCCCCCCAAATGGGCGAAGACATCACACCCACGCAGCACCCCTGCCAACCGTTCCCCCACTGCGACGACGACCGCATCGGCGGTTTGGGGTCCAAAACCACCCACCACCATCTTGAAGCGATCGAGCTCGAGCAACACCAGGGTAAAATCGTAGCGCCGATCCCGAGAGGTAGAGCGGGCGAAGCGACTGGCGTTCCACACCTTGGCGTTCTTGCGTTTGACCGCCGCGCTCAGGGCCTCGGCGAATTGTACGCGCGGCGCCAGACCGCCGGGGCGTTGGCTGTCCGGTGGGCCGTCGCTCTCGAAGCCCGGCGCCGATGACTGACTAGCAGTGGCATCCGCCACTGCGTTGAAGCGAATCAGAATCGACCCGAGCACACCGTCGTCCCGTCGATTGACGGCGGTCGCCCTGAGCTGGACGAGATGGCCATCCCGATGAGTGACCCAGAACGACAGACTGGCACGCTGTCCCGGCGCTTCGAGCACCGACTGGTAGGCCTGCTGAACACGATGGAGATCGGCCTCTCCGATGAGCCCCTCCGCACCTTCGACGGCCTCCTCCAAGGTGTGGCCGATGAGAGTCTCGATGGCCGTGGTGCCTGCGACGGCCTGGGGGCATTCACGGCGATCGACAAGCACCACCGCCTCGGGCGTGCCATCGAAGATCGCCGCCGCGAAACGCAGCGCCTCGGCGAGCTCGCCGTCCTGATCCTGGTTGCCTCCAGCAGTATCGGTCTTCATCGCAGCGCAGCCCGGCGTCAGCACGCTATCACCCCTCGATGCGGTTGACACCAGCGAGGACCAACAAACAACCGACGCCGCCAGCGACGAATTTCACTCCTGCAGCTCCCCGCTAGACGGTCACGACGGAGCATCGCTCCCCTCCGGCGGCCTACCGATGTTTCGCTAACGCCTCCCTTGCATCTACTAACGCCCAGACCGACAGGGGGCTCGCCATCTCTGCCAAGGGCGATCAGGACGCGGAATGTGGGCCGCCTGCCCACTGCCGTCGCCGTCCAGGCGTGTCGTTCATGTAACGGGAACAACTAACCTATTTTTAGAGATGGCGATCCCTGAGGGCACGTCCTCAAAGCTGACTCGCCCGGCGCGAGTGGGCGGCACGGCGCTTGCAGCTTCCCTCTCCTGAGGAGACTCCATCGGATGGCTGAATATCCCACAGACGAGCGGACACAGAGTTTGTGGGAACCGCAACCGCGCCAGTCTTGCTTCGTGCCAGGCGCAGGGGAGACCTCAGCATGGCTCTAGCTGGCTCATCAGAGCTCAGGTCGCAGACCACTGACGTGACTCGAGCGGGCAGCCCGCTCACCGAAATCGATGAGCTGGTCACCGACGGGCAGGGGCACATGCTGTTGGTGGACGGTGGCGCAGGTGAGCTCGAGGCCCTGGCGCGGCATCTACTGCGGCGCGCGGCAGCAACGGGACGGCGATGCATCTTCGCCGACGGCCGAGTCCACGACGAACCGTGGCGCGAGGCCGCCGAGCTGCTGGGGGTCGATCCGGTAGCTGACGCCGTACAGGTAGCCCGCGCTCTCGGGCGGGCGGCAGGAAGCACCCTGGTGATCGTCAACGAGGCTCAGCCCACCGTCTGGGGCGCCACGATAGCCGACGAGCTCGCACGCCTCTTCGCCGCCGCTCGCTATCCCGCGACGATGGTCGTGCTCACTAGCCGTCGGTCGAGCCTGGCCCGTCGTATCGAGGTGCCCGCCCGCTTCGAGGCGCGCGACGTGGCATGCTTCTGGGACGGCCTGGTCGCAGCCAGCGGCACTCAGGTTCAACAGTTCGATGGCTTAGCGGCGCTCGAACGCTGGTGGCGCAACGGTGGGGCAGCCACCGAGCGGGCGCGAGCAGCTTTGCTGAGCCAGCCGGCGCGGCGGCTTCACGCTCGCATGGCGCTGCTGCGGCAAGGCTGCCCTGACGCGCTGGTCGCCGAGCTCGGAACGGCACCTGCTCGGGACGAGCTACTCGCCGGTCGCTGGATTAGCAGTGCAGCTGGCCGCAATACGATCATCGAGCCCCCTACCCGGCTCGATTCTCGTGAGGCCGAGCGGGTGGCCAAGGCCTTGACCACTCAGGCCTCGGATCCCTGGACCGCCATGCGGGCCGCGGAGCTCCACGCCCTTGCCGGCAACCGGACGCCGGCGGCCGAGCTGTCGTTGCAGGCCATCGCCGGCGCCCCAGACGCCGCAGCCCGCGCCGACTTCTGGCGTCGCATCGACGCACAGCTGATCAGCGACGAAGACGCTGACGGTCTAGGCCAATATGCCGAGTTGGCGCTCCGCTGCGGAGACGTCGACCAAGCCCTCGCGCTGGCGCGCCGCGCCCTGGGGCACCGCGGCGCTGGATCGTGCCGTCCGGACCAACACTTCCGCGTCGCCCTCACCCTCGGACAGGCGACCCGGGCCCGAGGCGACCGAGCGGCAGCGGATGCGGCCCTCGATGACGCCCTGGCCAAGGCAACCAACAGCGGAGAGCGAGCGCGGGTGGCGGTCGAACGAGCCGAGTTGGCCTTGGCCGCCGGCAACCGCAGCGATGCTCGTGAGCAGGCCGACGAGGCCCTTGCCGGAGCGTCTGATAGGGCAGTGCGGCTCGACGCTCGCAACGTGATCGGCAAGGTGTTGCTTGCCGAGGCACGGTGGAGTGAGGCGGAGCGTCATTTTGCCACCGACGAAACTGATGCCGCCGGTGCCAATCGTCCGAGCACCCTGTTGCGCGCCCGGTTGAACCGGGCCATCGCCGTGATGTCCAGCGGCCGCCGGAGCGAAGCGCGCGCCTTGTTCGAGTCTGTCCTCGCCGACGGGATCCGCACTGAACAGCGGCACGCCACGGCCTTTGCGCTGGCCAATCTGTCGACCTTCGCCACCCTCGCACACCACTACGTCGAGGCCCTGACCCTGCTGGAGCGAGCGATCGATGAGATCCGCGCCCTAGGCGACGGTCAGCGGCTGGCCCGACTGATCATGAACCTCGCCGAGCTGCGACTTCGACTGGGACTGGTCGACGAAGCTGACCAGGCTCTCCTCTTCGCGCGCCAAGCTTGCGGGCCAACGCCGTCAGGTGCCCTCGCCTCGCTATTCTCCTTCGTGACCGCACGCAGCCGACTGGCTCGGGGCCACAGCCTGCAGGCGGCAGCGGACGTGCAGGATGCCATTGCCGCCGCGTCGCGGTCCTCCAACGGCGCCAAGCTCGGTGAGTGCCACCGCCTGGCGGTCCGCATTGCCCTCGACGATGGCGACCTCCCCCGTGCCGAACGCCATCTGGACGAAGCCCGCGGGGCAGCCTCAGGCACCGAGAGCGAAGCCGATCTGGCCGTAATCGGAGCTGCCGTGGCCCGGGCCGCAGGCCGCCCCTACGACGAGCTCAGCGAACGAGCCCTGCGGCTCGCCGAGGCCGCCGAGGACATCGAGCTGCAGCGGCAAGCTCACGTCTTGCGCTGCCAGGCCGCCTGGGAGCTGGGCGACCAGGCGCAGGCGCAGACCCAACTCGACTCGGCCATCAAGCTCCGGGACCAGGTGGCCGCCACGCTGCCCGCAGCATTCCGGGAGCGCTATCTGGCACGGCGAGACTTCGTCGAGCTGGCTGAGCTGGAGCACAGCCGGCAGGCCCTGATCGATGAGCCGCCGCCGCGACGGCACTGCAAATGCAAAGTGACCAGGCAGCAGCTCATCGGCGACACGCCGGCCATGCGGTCGCTGCGCCTAGCCATCGCCAAGGTGGGACGCAGCAACGCTCCGGTACTGATCGGCGGCGAGAGTGGCACCGGCAAGGAGCTGGTCGCCGACGCCATCCACCATGCGAGCAGCCGGCGAACCGGACCGCTGGTCAAGGTCAATTGCGCCGCCCTGGTGGAGACGCTCTTACTGTCCGAGCTGTTCGGCCACGAGCGGGGCGCCTTCACCGGTGCCCAGAGCCGCAAGCGCGGACGGTTCGAGCAAGCCAGCGGCGGCACCATCTTCCTCGACGAAATCGGCGACATCTCACCGGCAACCCAGGTCGCCTTGCTGCGAGTGCTGCAAGAGCACCGCTTCGAGCGGGTCGGGGGCACCACCTCGGTCGAGGTAGATGTGCGTGTGATGTGCGCCACCCATCGGGACCTGGCCGCGATGGTCGACGCGGGGACCTTCCGAGAGGACCTCTACTACCGACTGTGCGGCGTGACCCTTCAGGTGCCCGCCCTACGTGACCGACTAGCGGATCTGCCCGCCCTGGCCGAAGCGCTGCTCGAGCGCATCGGCCAAGAGCAAACCAGGATGCCCAAGACGCTGACCCAGGAAGCGCTCGCGGCGCTCGGGCATCACCACTGGCCAGGCAACGTCCGAGAGCTTGCCAACGCGCTGCGCGCCGCCGAGCTGTTTGCCGACGGCGAGGTCATCACGCTGCGCGACTTGGCCGACAATGTCGCCAGCCTCAAAGGGCTGGCCGATCGTCCCTCGACCTCACCGGTATCAGAAACCCGGGCGGTCCCCTGGGCCTCACCTGACGAGGCGGTCTACCGGCTGGTGCGTGACGGCACCAGCCTCCCAGAAATGAAGCGATCCATGGAACGGGCCTGCATCGAGCGGGCCCTCGAAGAGGCGGACGGCAACATCACCCGCGCCGCCGAGCTACTCGGCATGAAACGCCCACGACTCTCACAGCTGGTCAATCAATTCGCCCGCCAAGACAAGGTGGAGGTGGCACAGTGAACAAGCTCATTTCAGCAAGAGGCCCTCTCACTGGATTGCTGTTGGCCCTGGTGGTGTCGCTCTGTGGCAGCGGCTGTATCGTCGACGCAACCGAATCGGACGACGCTCTCGGTGTGACCGACGAGCCGCTGGCCGCCTGGGAGGCCGACCGCCATGAGGCAGAACAATTCGCCCGGGAGACGACGGGCCCCGATCGAGCCTCCGGGCTGGATCCATCGATGGAGCTCGAGGCCAACGCCGAGTCTGGTGACGGAAGCGATGACTCGTCAAACCCCGATCCGACGCCTTGGAATAGCAGCACGGCGAACCTCACCGGTGGAGATGGCAACCCAGATCCGACACCCTGGCTCGACCCGGACGACCAAGAGGGAGACGAAGGGGAGACTGACGAGGGGCGTGACAGCGAGCCCGATCCCCAGCCCTGGATGGACGAAGCCGCCGTCGAGGGTGACCACCAGGATTGAGCCTGTGGGACGCTACGGCGCCAGGCAGTGATGCTGGCTCGGGACGGGTCGCCGCATCGCCCTACCGTGCTCCCAGACCACGGGCACTTGCTGCCAGATCTGTCGCAACACGGTGCAGCGATCGGCGTGAAAGACGCTCAGGTCCCACACCAGATGCTGGCCGAGAGCAGTCGTGGCATAGAGCGATCGACCTTCGAGCAGCAGATGATCTACCGATCCGTGGAGCCGGGCGTGCTCCAGCAAAATGCCGTCGGCCTGACTCCACAGCCCCACTAACCCGTTGGCGAAGCCAGCGACCAGCGTGTCCATTGGACCAGACCGGATGCGCAACACAGGACTGGCAGGAACACCTTCAAACGAGTGGGTGAGCTTCGCCGCGGCGGCGTCCAGCGGCCACAGCTCGAGGTTGCCATTGCCGTAACCAACGATCAGCACGCCCTTGCCCTGGTCCGAGCCCTTTCTAAGAGCCAAGGCAGTAACCCCCATGCCCACTCGGCGAGGAGAGGCTGATTGCACGCCGTCTCGGTCAAAGGCGAAGACGTTGGGGCCAGCAGCAACCAGGGCCGTCCCACGGTCGAACCCCAGAGCGGTCACCTTGCCCTGAACGGGCAGGAGCTGCGGGTCACCGCCGACACGATGGACCCAAAGGACGCGGTCCTCGTTCTCTGCGCGCCCCGCAGTTCGCACCAAACAACCATCACCGGTTGCGAGCACTTGCGCGAGACCGGCAAGGGGCCGGTCGCTCAGTCGTTCGTCTTTCGACAAGTCCCACAACTCCAGGTGGTCGTCGTGGGTGTGGATGCAGAGCAGACCCTCGCCCGGGGCCTCGGAGGCAAAGCGGGCGCGTTGCTCAACCGCCTGGCGCCAGCCTCTCGGCGGCGGTGGAGCCGGCGCTGAACTGCCTGGCTGCTTAGCGTCGAGCGACACCCAGCCCTGGTGGGACCACAGCTGCGGTCGAGCCTCGCCACCCCCGAGCGTGCGCCCACTGATCAGCGCCGGTCCGTGCCACTGAGCCCGGCCGTCGTCCACGTTCCAGAGCCGGACGGTGCCGTCATCGCTGCCGGTAACAGCGAGCTTTCCCGTGGGAGAAAGAGCGATGGTGTTGACCTCTTTTCGGTGGTCCGAGAACACCACCGCCTGGCCGGTGTCGCTATCCCAAATGCGGGCCCGGCCGTCCGAGCTGGCCGCCGCCACCCGCCGCCCATCGGGATGAAACATGCAGGCGTAGACCCGTCCGCCATTGGGCCCGAGCTGCTTTTCCATGGTGCCCGAGGCCACCTCCCATAACCGCAGGTGCTCCTCCGTTCCACAGCTGATGAGCCGGTCGCCGGCAGGGCTGAAGCTGACGCCCCAGACCTCTTGCAGGTGACCCTGGAGCGTGCGGTTCGGCTTCCCCTCAGGGACATCCCACAAGCGCACCGTCTTGTCGCTGCTCGCCGAGGCGAGCAGCTTGCCATCGGGGCTGAAGGCTGCGCTGTAAACCGTCGCAGCGTGTCCCTTCAGCACCTGACGCGAGGTGCCGGTGGCGATGTCCCAAAGCCTCACCGTAAAGTCGCCACTCGACGATGCCAGCAACTTGCCGTCAGGGCTGAAGTTGAGCGAGGTCACCACGTCCCGGTGCCCTGAGAAAGTCTCGGTGCCCACCCCGGAGGCGACGTCCCAGAGTCGCAGGCTTCGGTCCCGACTGGCCGAAGCCAAGAGCTTTCCATCGGGGCTGAAGCTCACATCCCAGACGTCGGCCGAGTGACCTCGAAGCACGTGCCGTTCGACCCCCGAGGCCACGTCCCACAAACGGATGATCCCGTGGGCATCACCGGAGGCCACCATGGTTCCGTCCGGGCTGAAGCGCACGCCATAGATGGGCGCCCCGTGCCCACTCTCGACCCGCGCAGCGGTACCCG
>JAUVCD010000999.1 GCA_030590865.1 Myxococcales bacterium
GGACGTTGCAGACTTGATGACGGCCATCGAGGCGGCGGGTCAGCTCACGCCGATCATCGTGTCGCCAGCCGGGAGCGAGCAGTCCGGCAAATACTACGTGCACTCCGGTCATCGCCGGTGCGCGGCGCTTAGGTTCCTCGGTTCTCCCACCGCGGCTGCCACCGTTCGATCCGGGCTCAGTGAACGCGACGCTCGGAAGATTGCACTCGCCGACAACCTCGGTCGCGAAGACCTCACCGCGTACGAGCAGGCCGTGGCACTGCGCGACTACGCGGCGGCGTTCGAGGTCAACGTCGAGGCAGCGGCGAGTGAGCTGGGCATCGGACGGCGGACGGCATTTCGCCTCAAGGCACTCCTCGCCTGCAGTGACCAACTGCAATCCGTCATCAGGGACCACAGCATCCCGGCGAAGCCTGCAGAGCTTCTGGTCAAGCTCGAGCGTCGGAACGCCCGCAAGGCTCATTCCCTCGCCAGCAAATACGCCAGTGGCTCTGTGACCTCCAAGGACCTCGAAGTCGCCTGCCAGGCCGCAGGCAAGGTTCCACGAGCGGCCGTTGCCAAGCCTGCCGTCGAGTTGTCCATCGACGACCGGGTTATCAGCCTCACGGAAGTTGTCAACGAGTTTGAGACAGTCATTGCGTGAGTTTACTGTTGAAAGTTTTCTGTCGTCGCTTGAAAGGGTTTTGGTTTGTTGATCCAGGCCTCCGTCGGAACGGTTGGTGGTCTTGGCATGCCGTGCGGAAATCGCTCGGGGTGAGCAGCATACGCTGCGGTGAGGACGGCGGCGCGCTCGTTGGTGCGCACGACAGCGAGGCCGTGGTGCATGTCGTGCGGCGTGAGCAGGCCGATTCCTGAGTGATGATGCTCGCAGTTGTACCAGGGGAAGAAATCGGCGCAGTGATTGCGGGCGTCCTCGATGGCGCCAAAACGGCCGGGAAAATCGGGGCGATACTTCAGCGTCTTGAACCCAGCCTCGGAGTACGGGTTGTCGTTAGAGACTCGCGGCCGAGAGTGGGTCTTGGTGACGCCGAGGTCGGCCAGCAGGAATGCGACGGGCTTGCTGGTCATGGACGAGCCTCTGTCGGCGTGGATGGTGAGTTGGTCGGGCTCGATAGCCTGACGAGCGCACGTCTCTTCGATGAGCTTCTTGGCAAGCGACGCCGACTCCCGATGCGCCACCATCCAGCCGACAACGTAGCGGCTGAAGATATCCAGGATGACGTACAGGTAGAAGTACGACCACTTCTGCGGGCCAAGCAACTTCGTGATGTCCCAGCTCCAGAGCTCATTGGGTTTGGTCGCGAGCAACTCTGGCGCGGCATACTGAGGGTGTCGCAGCTGGTCACGCCGCTCGCGCACCTCAGCGTTCTCGGCCAACACACGGTACATCGTGCGTATGGAGCCAAGGAACCGCCCCTCGCCGAGCAGCGTGGCGTAGACCTCGGCCGGCGCCAGGTCAACGAAACGCGGCTCATGAAGGACATCGAGCATCTGCTTGCGTTCATCGTCCGGCAGCCGTCGAGGAGGAGATGGCCTGCGGCGTGCGGGCCCGTGTCGCGGTGCCCGCCGGCGGTAGTATGTCGCCCGCGAAAGGGCAACCGCCTCGCACGTCGGAGCCACGCCGAGCCGGTCGGCGACTGCGGTCACCATGGTCACGAGTCCTTCTCGTTGCTGTCTGGGAGTTGGACTCCCAAGAGCTCGGAAACTTTTTTTTGGAGTTCGACCAGCGCCTCCGCTCGCTCGGCGCGACGTTCGGCGCGGACGAGGCGCCGCTCGAGATCAGCAACCTTCTTGTCGCGCGCGTCACGCTTCTTTGGCGCCGGGCCGCGCCTCTTCGGCGCCAGCCCCGCGATTTCACCTCGCCCGGCCGCTGCTCTCCAGTCGGCGAGGTGCGAGGAGTACAGCCCCTCGCGCCGAAGCAGTGCGCCGATGGATCCGCGCTCGGAACACGCCGCGGCCTCTGCGAGGATTCGGCGCTTGTATTCGGCGGTAAACTGCCGCCGCTTGGCCTTGGCCGACACTTCGACCTCCGGGACCAGGAATGATTCCGTGAGTACCATGATGGGAGAAACCCTGCTCGCCCTCTACACTAAACTTCAGGGGGGAGACTGTCTCAGCTACGTTGGCACAGAGGGCGGTGCGACATCTACGGCACCGAAGTCGAGGACGAGATTGGTCATAACCCGACGTTCTGTGCGGCCTCTGGGACGAGGGCGCAGAAGCGTGCCGAACAGATCTTCGTAAACAACAGTGTAGGCCTCTCGATTGAGATTGGCGTAGGCCCGTGGCAGCCATCGCACGAGGGAAGGGGCGAACGACTGCCTGGAGCCGGTGTCTTTGTCTCTGCGAGCACGTTGCTTCCTAGAACCTACTACGTTCAATCCGACAATCCCCCCTTTCTCTTGTCCTCAGGTATTTCCATCAGGTTCTAGGCGAACCGGAACGGCGTCTTGCA
>JAUVCD010000792.1 GCA_030590865.1 Myxococcales bacterium
ACATCACCAGCACAGGCATGGGGCTCGCAAGCTGTGCCCCCGAGCAGACCGGGGGGATGCGCAAATTTGCGCGCCGTCGACCGCTCTACCACGATGCACATCGCTCACGCCGCGGATAGCGCCGCTGGTGAGTGCGACCCCGCACAAGCCGCGCATGATATGGCGCGGTTCGCCTCGAGCCGGGCCTCCCGCGCGGCTCGCTTCGCTGCCTCCAATTGCCCAGGGATGTGCATGCCCGTGCTGAAGTAGACTTCGTCCGGCGTCTGGCCGCGGAAGGCCGAATGCGGGACCTGGCTATTGTGAGCGTCGACGTAGAAAGACACCTGGCGACGCAACGCTGCGACGCTGTCCAGCGTGTTGAGGAACAACCACTGGTGTTTCATCGAGCGCCAGAAGGCCTCGATGAGGGAGTTGGAGAATCGCACCTCGGTCAGCGCAAGGACCCGGCGCAGCACCCCTTTCTCGATGAGCTCGTCCACGCCGCTATTGAAGTTCTCCACCCCGCCGTCCACCACCAGCATCGGCGACTCGACGCTTCTGTCTATGCCGACGGCATTGCTCGCGGCCCCGAGGAGAACGGCGATGGTGTTAGCGACCTGCAAGCGGTCCGCCACTCGAAACGCGAGAATTCGGCGGCTGAAGTTGTCGATGACCGCGTGGACGTACGCCTTGGTGCCGTCGAGCAGTCTGACCACCGTGGTGTCCACGTGCCACGCCTCGTCAGGTCGGCTTGTTCTGAGACCTACCCTGGGCCCCTCAGGATGGACCCGCTGCCGCGGCCGGCGCCATTGCCGTTGCCGGGTCAGTCTGGCCCACGTTGATGGCGAGGCGAAGACTCTACCCAGGCGCTGCGCGAGGACGGAGCTGGTTCGGCGCGTTGCGCGGACAGCTGTTCCGGCCAGTGGGGTAGCACCCCATCTCGGCGCCATTCCACGAGTGGAACCTGGAGTTCGAGACGCCCAGGACCCGCAGCACGGAACGAAGCGCTAGCAGCGTCGTAGTTTGACCACCTCAGCCTGCAGCTGGATGTCTCGCATGTCGAGGACATCGAGCGTGACCACTTCCTGAGGTTCCGCTCGAATCCAGCCGGCAGCGGTTGACCGAGGCACACGGAGATCGGTGGCGATGCTCAGTTTGCCAGTCTCGCGCACCAGCTCCTGAAGCCTGTGGTCGTACCTTCGCGACGTTCGTCGTTTGGACATGGCAAGCCATCATCACCATCCCGGCGCCGCCTTCAACCTGGGCGAGTGGACCGCCTGTCTCGGTTGGGGCTGCTGTCGAGTTCTCGAACACAAAAGTCCAGCTGGCGCTGAGAAACAGCTGTGAAGAACCTCGATCCAGACATTCGCAAGGAGATCGGCTCGGACATCCAGGTGGTCCAATGGCGATGGCCGATTGGCAAGCCACTCGTGGACGGCTTCGGGGATGGCTTGTTCGAGGTGAGGACGAGCTTCGACGACGACATCTACCGCATTCTGTTCTGCCTCGACGGCTCCACCATGGTCCTGCTGCACGGCTTCAAGAAGAAGTCCCGGAAGACACCGAAGCGTGACCTCGACCTGGCTCGGAAACGGCAGAAGCAAGTGGAGGAAGACTCATGAAACGGAACAAGCACATCGGTTCCACGCTCGACTCGCTCTTCGATGAGCTTGGCGAGAAGGACGACGTCGGCCTGCTGACTCAGAAGAAATTGCTGGCGGCCACGGTGCAACGTGCGATGGCCGAACGGGAGATGAGCAAGGCGGCGCTTGCTCGGGCCATGAACACGAGCCGCACCGTGGTCCACCGGCTGCTCGACCCGAAAGACACTGGCGTCACCCTCGCTACGATCTGGAAGGCGTCCAAGGCCCTCAACGTCAAGCTCGTCGAGTTGCGGTGAGCCTGTGCCTGGCCTGTCCTCTGGCCGATGACACGAGCAGGTGGACGGCTGCGTTGGGGGACCGAGAATGGCAGCGCTTCTAGATAGTCCCACCATAATCCCAAAATCGAAGCAAACTCCAGCGCCAGCCTCGGTTTCGCCATGACGTCCTAAACCATTGGTCCCAGGTTCGACTCCTGCCGGGGGCGCTCAGTTTCTTTTGGCCCCCGGGCTACGGCCCGACGGCGCCAGCGCGGCGCTCCCTCGGGCTTGGGTCTCCATTCGACAGCACTGCCTTGTGTGGTACACTTTTTTGGTGTACTTATTCCGGTATGGTCCGATCAGTCGAGCTCTCCCGGCTCGCCCTGAAGCAGCTCCGCAAGGTGCCGCGGCACCTTGTCGACAAGCTGCTGGGCTGGGTGCGGCTCGTCGAGCGCGACGGTCTCGAGGAGGCACGCAGGATTCCTGGCTACCACGACGAGCCGCTGCGGGGAGAGCGCTCAGGACAGCGCTCGATTCGTCTGTCCAAGGCTTACCGGGCGATCTACCGCGTTGACGATGGCGGCTCGGTTGAGGTGGCCGTGGTGGAGGAGGTGAGCAAGCATGACTACTAAGGCAAGGAAGAAGACCGAGGCGGCTCGTCTGCTCGAGGAGCTGGCCGGCGGACCGCTCACCCTCGGTCGCTACGTCTGCTCAATTCGCGAAGGCGAGGAGATGAGTCAGGTTGCGTTCGCGAAGAAGCTCGGCATTTCCAAGTCGCATCTGTGCGACATCGAGAAGGGCCGCAAGTCCGTGAGTGCTGCCAAAGCAGCTGCGATGGCTCGCATCCTCGGTTACAGCGAGAAGCAGTTCATCGAGCTTGCCCTGCAGGATGCCATGGAACGCGCCGGGCTCGACTACAAGGTCAAGATCGAAGCCGCATGAAGTCGGACCGTTCGCGTTGAACTGGCACGGATCGGTGACCAGTCGCGGTGGCCATTGATCGTCACCGTGTGGCACTGGTGGCGCAGACGGCTGAGCAAGGTGTCGCACAGCGCCTTGACCCTATGGCTGGCGTCGCGGCTCGAAACCGTGGGCTCGGGACCAGTCTGCTCCTCGTAATCCCACGATAATCCCAAAATCGAAGCTAACTCCAGCGTGCGACTTGCTGTCGCAATGACTTCCCAAACCATTGGCCGAAAGCGTCAAGCGAAAGCCCGCGCTCCGGCCAGCGCTTCGAGCAACTCTTCGGCGGCAGCGATGGTTCGTCGCTTCGTCTCGTCACGACTTGCCCGAATCCCTGCTGGCGAGATGTCGATGAAGAAGCCTCGCTGCTGGGCGAGCTGAGCAATCTGGGAATGTAGGTGGCGGCCATGCGGGCCGGGGCGAGATACGAAGATGGACGTCAGGTTCTGAACCACCCTGTCGCGGCCGAGACCTGCCACGCTATGGGCCATCGACACCAACACCGGCACACCGTGTCGATGGCTGCTGGCGGCGAGCCTGAATGACTCAGTCTGACTGGCGCACCCAAGAAAGGGTGCCTGGCCCCACCGGTGCTCGTCGAGCCAATCGAGCTCCACCAGTCCGGCCGCGCGACCCTCGAGTGGTCCGGTGCCAAGCCTCTGCGCAAGTCGACCGAACTCAGTTTGGAGCCGCTTTTGGTGGCGATTCAGTAGGATGCCAGCGACCACCAGACCGCCGGCTAGGATGAGCGTGCCGGCTGCCTTGGCGAGTCGTACGAGCAACGAACCATCCTGCTCATTTGCCACTGTGATGACCGCGCTGACAATGAACACTGCCGCAAGCCCCCAGAACCCCGCCAGGATCTCAGCTTTCTTCGCTTGCATGCTGGAGAACGAGGGCACCGTTCCGCGTACCTGTTGGCGGAGCCTGGCTGTCTGAGCGGTGAGCTGGTTCCAATCAGCGGAGGGGTGCTCGAAATACTGGAGCGGGCCATTCTCGTGGGCATGCGGCGCCGCTGTTAGAAGGGAGCGCGGGACCCCGGCAGCAAGGTTGGCATTGGGAAGAGGGCCAGTTACCTGTGGCTTACCCAATGCTCCCAGC
>JAUVCD010001109.1 GCA_030590865.1 Myxococcales bacterium
CGGCGCGTCGGCCTCCGCGTCGGCCTCCGCGTCGGCCTCCGCGTCGGCCTCCGCGGAGGCCAGCGCTTCGGTTAGCGCCAGCGCCACCCCAGATGGACCGACCAAGGTCGTTCCGGTCAAGCCCCAGCCTACCAACGTACGGGACTTCGAGCCCGACGACCTCTGATCACTGGCGCGCCCGGGCCGTGAGCTTTCGGCGCCATCAGTCGGCGTAGCTCGGCCCTTGGCCGTTGCGTAGGTAGTTGCCTCGTGCGGTCGCCCAGGGCGTGCAGTTCAGCTGTGACCCCGGGACGGTGAACACATCGGCGCCGTGGTCGAAGGTCAAGACCACGATCTCGAGCTGCCCGTCACCATCCAGATCGCCCACCGTCGGCGCCGCCGGAATGCCGATGCCGTTGCTGTTGTCCCCTTGGTCGGGCAGTACGACCTCGTGGAGCAGGGCGCCCGTGTTGTCCAGGATGACCAGTTTGCCCGCGTTGGCCCGTAACGCATAGGTGCCGAAGATCACCTCGGGGCGGCCGTCAGCGTTCAGATCCGCCAGCACCGGCTCGGAGGAAAAGACCTTCGGGATCCCGTTCGAGACGTCGTAGCGCCACAGCCGCTCGCCGGTGGGGGAAAAGGCGTAGACCAGGCCGTCGTTCAGCGACACGACGATCTCCGGTGCGGCATCGCCCAGCAGGTTGGCGATGGCCGGCGCTGGAACGCCGCTTGGCGGGTACCAGTCGCCGGACTCTCGAACCGGTGGCTTCTCGCTCGATGGGAGCTGCTCGAAGCCAGCCAGGCGCCTCGCCGCGCGCTCGCCGTCGCCATAGTTGCCTTCGAGCACCATCAACAAGAAGGCCTGGGTCTCGTAGGGTTCGTGGCGCTCGCCGTTGGGGAAGCCGAGAACCTCGTTTTGTCCGTCGCCATTCAGATCGGCCACGCTGGGCGGTGAGGCGGTCCACTGGAGCCACATTTCGGTGCTCGGCCCTGGCCAATCGCCTTCGTGCAGGTGGTAGTGTTGCTCCTCAACCTCCGGATCGGCGTAGCGGATGAACTGGCCCCAACCCAGGCGATTGCCCGAGTAGTCGCTGGACCGGTTGGTGAAGTAGCTCGAGGCCAAGAGGCTCGTGCCGTCGTGATTGAAGGCGTTGATGTGGTGGTTGTCGTAAGTGGCGATCACCTCGAGCTCGGCGTCGTCGTCGATGTTGCCGATGCCCACGTTGAGCCCATAACAGCCGTAGCCGTGGTTGCCCTGGCCGTTGAAGTCGGCGTCATTGCCCGGGCCGCTCTCGGTGTTGTAGCGCGGCCAAGCTTGGTAGTCGGTCAAGCCCTCGGGCTGGTACAGCTGCCCATTGGCGCTGAATACGAAGACCTGCGCCCCGGCGTCCTCGGTTTGGGTGGTGGTCATGGCGATCTCGATGGTGCCATCGCCGTCCAAATCGGCGGCTGCCATGCCGCGGGTTTCGAAACATTGACCGGCCGAGCAGGTGCTGGCACCGGCCCAACCGTCCTTCAGCACGAAGCCGCCTGAAGCCCACTGGTAGGCGGCCACGGTACCGTCGCCGGCACCCACGACGATTTCGGTAATCCCGTCACCGTCCAGGTCGCCGATCGGAGCAGGCGCGTAGATGCGCCCGTCGTAGTCGTTGCCCCG
>JAUVCD010001012.1 GCA_030590865.1 Myxococcales bacterium
CTCGATGGGTTCGCTGGCGGGAGCGTGGACCGGACCCTGCAGCGCATTGGTTACCGACCTGGGTCCCGCAGCCTGATGATCGCCGCCACTGAGGGGGATTTCGCCATGGCCACGGCCACCGCGGCGCGGGCCCACGCCATCGCGATCAAGCAGGGCGGGATCCCCCTCGGTCCTAAGCCGCTCCGCGCCTGGTGGAAGCGCCGTTTCCACGACCCTTACTTGCGGGACGACCTGATGGACTACGGCGTGATGACCGACACGCTGGAGACCGCCATGACCTGGTCTGACTTACCCCAGGTCTGGCGCGGCGTTCGCGAGGTGATCAAGTCGCGGCCGAACACCGCCTGCCTGACCCACATCTCCCACGCCTATGAGACCGGAGCGAACCTCTATTTCATCGTCATCAGCGCCATGGACCGAGAGCATCCCACTCGTGACTACCGCGAGTTTCACGGCAGAATCGTCGATGCCGTGGTGCAACACGGCGGTTCCCTCTCTCACCACCACGGCGTGGGCCGTCTCTTTGCGCCTTGGTACCCTCAGCAGGTGGGAGAGGTGGCCTTCGAGGCCTACCGCGGCCTGAAATCTGCGCTCGACCCGCAGGGCATCATGAACCCCGGCGCCTACGGTCTCGGCACGGGGTGAGTGTCCAGCGGTCGTCCTGGCCATCAGTGACCGGCTGCGAGCATCGCGGCGCCGAGGCCGAGGCCGAAGGCGAGGTTGATCGCCTTGACGACGACGAAGTCCCGCCGCGAATGGGCCAACAGCGGCAGCATGCCGTGGCCGTCCTGTACAGCCGAGCTCGCCACTAGGATGGACAAGGGAAGCGCACCGTCGGCATAGAGGGTAACAAACACCAGGTGGGGTCCCGACTCGGGGGCGATGCCGACGGCGGCAGCCACCAAGAGCACCGTCCAGGGGTTGTCCGCAATTAGCCCGCGGACGTCCACGTATTGCTCGAGCAGAGCCATGGCGACGACCGCAGCGAAGGTCCACAGGAAGATGCGTGGGACGTGCCGTCGGGCCAGGTGGCCCAGCACGTGGTCCGCCAGAAATGGCTCGGGCACCGTGCTCACGATGAATAGGCCTGCGAGGCCCACAGCGAAGAAGGCGGCCCGCTTCCAGCCCCACTCCGCGGGACCGAGGTAACCCAACCCGATCGCGGTCACGAACAGCAAGAGGGTGCCCGTCGATGCCAGCCGGCTGATGGTGGGGCGATGCCAAGCCTCGCTGACTCCGGTTCGGGTGAGGCACTCGCAGCGGGGACCGTGATCCTCCTGGAAGGAGCAGCAGCCTTCGTGGTGGTATCTCGCGCCGAGCCTCTGGGCCACCGAGTCCGTTAGCCAGCCTGCCAGGATGCCCACTAGGGCTAGGCCGGCGGTCATGGTCGCGGCGGTGCCGGGGAAAAGGGCTGCCATCACGAAGAGCTCGTCGCCGCTCGTGGCGATCATGCCAGCCACCAGCGCTCCGAGGGTGATGGACCGCTGAATGTGCAAGGTGACCAGGACGTAAGCGCCCAGACAACCCGGCGTGGCGCCCAATAAAGCGGCCAGCGCGTATTGTCGGAGTCGGGACCCTTGCAACGTGCGCTGGGCCAGCCCTTGGGTCTGCACGTTCGCGTACTCGACGACGAGCATCATGACCGCAACGAAGGCGGTGATGACGACCGGTCTCTGTAGGACGGTGAAGAGCAAGGCAACCCTATGGTTCGGTAGCGTAGACGCTACCGTCAGCACAAGCACAGTAGCGGTCTGTGCTCTGCTCGCACGTCATCTCGACGAGTCAGGACCAATAGGCTCGTGCGTACCAGGCGATTTCAATGAGATAGCGGTGAAGACCGACGCCCGCCGACCTTGGAACGAAACTTGAATATACCCGATAGCAGCAGCCCAACAGTAACTGCCAGTCTGAGCCCCAATCGGCACCAGGACTGAACCAAGCCACTACGAAGGAAGGTGCGACATGACCGAACATGAACCGATGAGAGAGCGTCTGATGGAACTGATCGCGTCGTCCAACAACCAGCGTTTGCGACCCAACGATGCCAAACAAACGGTGGCACAAGAGTTCGCGGTCTCTGCCTCGACGATCAACGAGGTTCTCAAGGAGTTGGTCGAGGACGGGGACCTCGTCTACGCCTACCGCGATCCTTGCTCCTACGTAGAGATCCCCTGCAACGGATGCGACGGTGGGCACCGCGCGGCGCGCCCCATGAAGGTCGTCAAGGATAAGAACGGCGATTCCTGGATCTGTGACGATGTCTCGAATCCGCTCCAAGATCATACCGGCAGCGGCTGCTGGGAATGCGGCAGTCTTAGTTTCACCCGTAGCGGCTAGCGGCTTGTGGCTTGCAGGTGGCGCCGCCTCGTCCCAGA
>JAUVCD010000484.1 GCA_030590865.1 Myxococcales bacterium
TGGTTCTCGACTCAGGCTCGACCCGCGCGGCGGGGCAACGCCATCGAGCTCTACACGGCTGGCGAGGCCGCTTACCAGGCGGTGCATGATCAGCTGGGCACGGCCAGCGAGTCGGTGCTGGCCTCCACCTGGTGGTGGGACAGCACGTTCGAGCTGATCCGCAACCTGTCGGATCACCACACGCTCACCCCCGCCGAGCGTTGGCCCAACACCATCTTGGGGACGATGGAGCAATGCCCGGCTGAGAAACGGGTCATCGTCGGCCAGTTCTGGGGGCAGGACAGCATCCTGTCGTGGATGACCACTGACGCCGAGCTAGAGGCTTATGCCGAGACCCCAGAGGACGGCTTCCAAATCATGGGGCAAGGCAACCCCACCGAGGGCCAGTTCTTCTTCGAGCCATCTCCGGTTCTCTTCGGCGATCGAGTGCGGGCGACCTTCGGGTCGGCAGGCGACTTCGCCGACGAGGCGTCCATTCCATCCAATGTCCCTGGCCACGACGTCGATCTGACCCAGTGGCCGGTGGAGCTCGAGGTACAGCACGCCTCGTACCACCAGAAGTTCTTCGTCATCGATGGGCAGGTAGCCTTCGTCAGCGGCTCGAACCTGAGAAAGGTCGACTGGGACACCCCAACCCACGACGTCTACGAGCACCGGCGAATGCTCTTCGATGCCACGACCGAAGAGCGCGTCGCGGTGATGAACAAGGAAGAGCTTCCCGACATGGGCCCGCGCAAGGACTACATGCTGCGCCTCGAAGGACCGGCGGTGCAGGACGTGGCCGACGTGTTCCAACACCGCTGGGACCTGCTCCTGGACCAAGGCGTCGACTACGCCGTCCACAACACGCCTTTCGAGGTGTGGCGCGACATTCCTCCGGTAGCCACTGGCTCGCAGATTCAGATCACCACCACCATGCCCCAGCCCTCGTGGGAGCATGGCATCGCCGAGAGCTGGTTCAACGCCGTCGACCAAGCCGAACAATTCATCTTCATCGAGAACCAGTACTTTCGGATCCCCATGCTCCACGAGCGAATTTACGCCCGGATGCACGAGGTCCCGTCGTTGAAACTGGTCGTGATCACCAAGCCCATCGCCGAGTGGACCGACCCAGGTTGCGCACCGACCTACAAGGCCAACCAGCTGTTTGAAAACGCCTTCCCCTCGTCCCGCTACCTGCCGCTGCAGCTAATGGTCTTCGACACTGTCGAAACCTGGGGCATCGACGAGACCGAATCCCGCTACAACAACATGGACACCCACGCCAAGCTGCTGATTGTGGACGACTTGTTCCTGAGCGTGGGATCAACCAACGCCAACAACCGGGGCATCGTCTACGAGGGGGAAATGAACGTGGCCGTCTTCGACCCAGACTGGGTACGGGCCCAGCGGCGCCGCATCCTCACCGAGATGCTGCCTGCCGCCGTGACCGTGTCCGACGATCCGGCCACCTGGATACAACAGCTCGTCTCGGCGGCGGCCCACAACGACAGCGTCCACCAGGCCTGGGAGGACGAGGGGGGGGACATCAATCTGAACGGAGACCCCTTGCCGGCGGCCTATGCCCCCCAGGGCTTCGTCTATGCCCTTCCTTTCGGCAACGTCGGCGACTGTGTCTTCGAGTCGGTCGGGCCCGACATGGTCGGCATCGACCCCGATCTTTAGCGGTCGGACGTTTTCTTGAAGCCTTTCACGAAGTCGCCCAGGGCCCGTTTGGCGTCGTCGAAGGCGCCACCGGCCAGACAGCCCATGGCCCCGGCGCAGGTGCCCGCCTGCTCGACACATTTGACGGTGCGCTTGAAGGTCTCGTCGTCCGACTTCTGTCGCAGCTTCTCCACGTCCTCCACGCAACGTTCCAGCTCTTCGAGCTCGCCGTCCCCTACCCCGCACAACTCCCAGGTTCGGGTGCATACGCTGCGCTCGGGGGTGGATCGCAACAACAGCCAGGCGCCGCCGGCGGCCACCAGGGCGAGGACCAGTACGAAGACCAAGAGCTTCTTCATCCTGGACGGAGCATAGCGGCTCGCCGGGCCGCAAAACAGCCGCTCCGCATCGGCCCAACAGCCCAATGGGCAGTTGGCCCCAAGCCCTGGGCGGGCGAAGATAGCCGACCATGGTCCGTGCCCCCCTCATCGTGCTGGTCGACTGCGGCAGCACCAAGGTCCCAGCTCTGGCGGCGATGCTGGGCGCCGCCGGTGCAAACTGTGGGACCATCACCCTCGACGAGGCGGAGGCTCATGCCTTTCGGGGCTGCAACGGGGTGGTGATCAGCGGCGGCCCCCGACTGTTCACCGCCGAGCCAACCCTGATCGATTGCTTCGCCTTCATCGATGAGCTGTCGATGCCGACGCTCGGGATTTGCCTCGGCCACCAGGCCATCGCATTGCGCCATGGTGCCGAGGCCCATTTGGGACCGATACGCCGAGCACCCGAGCCAGTGACCCTCTGGGGCAATCACCCCTTGGTGCAAGGGCTGGAGCGGGAAACGGTGTTCGCAGAAGACCATTGTGAGGGCGTGTCGCTGCCGGCGGATTTCCAGCGGCTCGGCTCATCCCGGCACTACGAGGTCGAGATCATGGCGGGCCGCCGCCGGCCTTTGCACGGCGTGCAATTTCATCCCGAAATGTCCGGCGAGGCAGGGCGCAAGCTGCTCGACAACTTCGTCGCGATCGTCCGGGGCACATCCGTCTCAGACTGACCTGCCAGGGGCAGCGACTAGGAATGGCTGATGCGGCCCCCCGCTCAAGCCACCGTGGGTCGCGACGGCCGGGATCTCACGCCTTCGATGCGAGCGTTGAGCTCGCCACCGATGAGGAGGGCAAAGGACATCAGCCACAACCAGATGAGCACCACGACCACTGCGGCGAGTCCGCCGTAGAACTGGGAATAGGCGGCCAGCTGACGCACGTAGAGCGAGAAAGCGAAAGAGACGGCAACCCACAACAGCAGCGTCACGCTGGCGCCGCGGAAGCCACTCCGTCGAGCACCCTTGGGACGTCGGGTGGCGTAGCGAAAAAAGCTGGCGATCATCAGCCACACCACCACCAGCGGCAGGACCATGCCGGCGATCACGGCGGCGGTGCCACCGATCCACACCAAGGACACGGTCGCAGCAGCACCGATGGACACCACGGCCATCGCCGCGAGCACGAAGACGAAGGCCAAGAGGCGCCGGCGCGGCGCCGAGCGGCGAGGGGCGTCGAAAATACGTTCGAATACCGCCATGGCGGTGTTCACTCCCCCACTGGAGAGCCACAAGAAGCCCAGCGCCCCGAGGGGGGCAAGGACGGTCTCGCCGCCCTCGGACAGCCGCATGAACTCACTATCCGCCAGGTGCACCACCGGTCCAGGGGCCAGGGTCATGAAGGGGTCGGCCAACTCGCCGGTGCCGCGGGTCAAGAGGTGCACGACCCAGCCGGTGATCGCCACCAGCGGCACCAGGCTGAAGAATGAGTGGAACGCCATGGCGCTGGCCGCCTGCAAGACGTCGTGGCGACGCATGTCCTCGGTGTAGGCCAGCACGACACGCCACCGGAACTCGAGCTTGCTCGTGAGGTCGCCCAACCGCATCTTGGTGCTCTGGTGATGACTGAGCAGGGCCGGGAGGTCAATCGGCGGGCCGGGACACCCATCGGTGCGGCTCACCATGCCCTGCCCCAGTGGGCAGCGCCGATTGCAGCGCCAGCGGTGGGGCACTAGCTTCGGTCAGGTGGCTGCCAAGCTCCAGAGCAGCGAGGTCGCCGGTCCGCTGGGCACCCTGGCGCTATCCCAGGTCAAGCCCCACAGCTCGACGGCCTCACTGCGAGCGATCAAGTGGCATGACGATCTGCGCCGCCTGGGCGTGGAGCTGCCCTTCTGCATCGTCCATGACTTCGGGATGCTGCTGACCGCCGGACGCCAGCAACTCGAGCTGGGACCGCGCTGTAACTGGTCCTCCCAGGACCCAGGTTTGGCCGAGGACTGCCGCCGCTACCACGACGTGGTGGCCGAAGCCCACCAGAGCGAGGCCGCTCGGCGAGCGCCGCAGCTGCAGATGAGCGACGACCTGGTCACGGTGGTGCTGGCGCGGGTGCTGGGCGACGTGGCCCAAGGGCTGGAGCGCGGACCGGCCTACGAGCCCCGACTGCCCCTGGACGGATCGCTCTTCGAGCGCCTCTTGCCCCAGCGGCTCATGCAACTCTACCGCTCAGTCGACCGCACCTTCGAGCAGAGCGCCATCCGCAAAGTGGCCCGAACGCGTCTGCTCATCCTGACGTTGACCGACTCACTCGATCTGGACACGCTGCGGCTCTTTGGCATGGTCGGCCTGTCTGAGGGCGGCGCGCTGGCGCAAGTGGAGCTGCTCAACAGCCTCGAGGCCCCTGAGGCCAACGACGTGGTGAACTTCTCCCTCGAGATCCTGCCGAGCGTGCTGGAGACCAAGGCCAAGCCCGCGGCCAGCACCGTGGCTGCCTTCGGCTACTCGGGCTTGGGCCGGCGAGGATCGATCGACAACATGGTGCTCACCGAGCTTGCCTGGGACGATCTGGAGCTGACGCGCCGCATCCTCAACAACGAAGTGCTCTACTACGCTCGAGAGCAACAGCACGAAGACGAGGGGCGGGATCACTTGCTGCTCATCGATGCCTCCGCCTCGATGCGAGGCGATCGTGCCACCTTCGCGCGCGCCATGGCCCTGGCCACAGGCAAAAAGCTACTGCTCGAAGGTGCACAGGTCGTCTATCGCTTCTTCGATTCCCGGCTCTACGAGGCTCACGCTGCCCAGGGACAAGATCTGCCCACGGCCTATCTGCTGTCATTCAAAGGCGAGCACGGCCGCAACCCCGCGCGGGTGTTCAGCGAGCTCATCACGCTGCTCGACCTCAACCGTCACGCCGAGGTGCCGGTCATCCACTTGTTCACCCACGCGGCGCTCTACATCCCGCGAGAGATCGTCCAGCAACTACGGTCCATCGCCCAAATTGCCGCGGTGTTCATGCTGCCATCAGGAGGGCAGCTGAACCTGGACTATCTCGATCTGCTAAACGCCCACTGGGTCGTGGACCACAACGTCATCAGCCGCAGCAACGAACGAGCAGACGCAGCCCGCACCATCTTGGATGACGTGAGCCCCTCACCAGGCGATCAGCAGAGGGCCGTCATCACGCCAGGCTCCCAAGCACACAAGCCGTCAACCAGCTGGATCGAATCGTGAGCACGGCGTCCAACGCTCCCCTGAAGGTGCTGCACCAACAAGGTCGGCAAGCGGCGAGCGCCGGCAATCTGCCGCAAGCCCTGTCCCTGTTGCAGCAGGCCGCGCTCAAGACCAGCGCTCGTGAGAACGACTACCTCCCGGTGCTGAAGGATCTACGAGCGGTAATGATCCGAATGGGCCAGCACCGGGGCGCCCTCACCCTCGACTGGTATCGGGCAGACTCACAGGCCGAGGCAACGCTGCTGGACCATGTGCCGGACGTAGATCGGGCACGCACGCTGCAAGCCTGGGCGGAGCGGGACGCCAATGGGCACCAGGCGGCGGACCATTACGCCCAGGCGGCCAGCGTCTACGAACGGACCGAGATGATCGCCCACGCCGCCATCAGCCGCGAACGCTGCCGGGACTTCACGGCGGCCCGGCGTTTGTGGTCCAGGTTGGCCGAGACGCTGAGCAAGAGCGGGACGGACCATTACGCCGCCGGCCTGGCCCGCTTCAATCTGTCCCGCACCTGTAGCGAGCTCGGCGACCCATCGGCGGCCCACACCGCCGTGGTGTCGGCGGTGCACATGCTCGAAGAGGCGGCGGATCGCTACGAGCGCATTGGCCAGCGTGAGCGGGCCTTCGACTGCTATCAGGTGCTGATCGCCATCGGTAAGCAGAGCGGCCAGTTCGAGCACGAGCTGGAGGGCTACGTCAACGTGGTGCGCATCTTGCGGGAAGACAACCTGCGCTACTACGCGCTACAGAGCTACGAAGACGCGCTCGAGGACGCCAAGACGAGGCAAGAGTTCTCCGCCGGGGCCACACTCGCCCAAGAGATGGCCGCCTATGCCACCGCCGAGTCGCTCACCTCGGTGGCCAACCACGCAACGACGTTGCAGGCCGCCATGTGGCAGCGGGTCGCCCAGGCTGCCATCCAGCGGGGCGGGGCGGCCGAGATGGCAGAGAACGCCATGCTCGCCGCCATCGTGGCCTTCGCCCGCCTCGGACAATTTCAGAACGTGGGCCGGCTCTACACGTCGCTGGCGGAGCTGGACCTCGAGCAAGCCCGCAAGGACCACTACGCTCGCGCGGCCAGACGCTACACCCACGAACAGAACACCAAGATCGACGCGTCACCCTTGCCGAGTCACCTCAGACAAGACGCCGCCTTCCCCGACGTCTGGCACGTCGACCTCGTCGAATGGGAGCAACGAGGATCAGCCTCGGCGGCTTGTGGTGACATCGTGCTCGAGCCGGGCAACTGGTCCGAGGTCACGCGGCGACGAGCCATGCTGGCTCGGCTGCAAGCGCTGGACATCGAGGCCTCCCAAGGTCAAGAGGCGACCGTCGCGGTGGTGCGACTCGCCGAGCTACTCGGCATGGTCGAGCTCTACACCATTCTCTCGCCCCTCGAGCACCTCTACGAGAGCCGCTTGCCCGAGGTCCGCTTGGCCGTCGCTCAGGCGCTCGAGCGGTTCATGTACAAGCGCACCTTCGTGACCGTGCGGGCGGCGCTCAACGATCCAGACGCCACGGTCCGCAAGCGGGTCTACCAGACCGTCGAGGCGCTGCGTTTCCCCCATGCCTTCGATCCCTTGGCACGCATCTTTCGAGAGGCGGACGACCGCAATGCGCGGGTCGCAGCAGTCCGGGCCATCGCTCGAATCGATACCCACCAGGCCGCTGAGCTCTTACTCGGTGTGTTCCAACACGAGGGCCAGGTCGAGCGCTCGGCGGCCAGCGAAGCACTGAAGCGGGCCCGCGGCTCGGTCTTCCTCCAGGTGGCCCGGACGGAGATGGCCTCCCTTCCCGATGGGGTGAAGACCCACCTGAGGGAACTGTTCCACGCCCGAGGTGAAAGAGTCTGACCGGCGGCTGGCACGGGACCGTCAGCGAATGAGCTTGCCCTCGCGGCAGGCCGTGGCGATCCCGCCGCCGCAGGCCTTCTCGAACAAGGACTTGGCTAGCTGAGGATTGCGCTCAGTGCCCCGTCCGTCACGATGGGCCCGGGCGAGGTTCAGGCAGCCCAACATGCTGTCGGTCGCACAGCCGGCCTCGAAGTGGGGCAGCGCGGCTGACGGATCCGGTGGGGCACCCTGGCCTTTGGCCACCATGAGCCCCAGGGAGTTGCACGCCGGTCCGTCCTTGGACTCACAACCTGTCACCAAGGCCGCCCGCGCGCCGGCCAGGTCGGGCGGGCCGGCCAATCCGTCGCGCAGCAAGCGCCCGAGGTT
>JAUVCD010000636.1 GCA_030590865.1 Myxococcales bacterium
GGTCGAGGGTGCGGCCCCGGGCTGGGTGAAGCTCAGTCCATCGGCTATCCTTGCACCAGATCATGGCGTTCCGTCGTTGCGCTTGGGCCGGCTCGGTGCTGGCGTCGTCCCTCTTCACGAGCCTGGGGGCAGCAGCCCATCCCTATTTGTTCTTCTCCCCGGCCGAAGAAGCTGCCCTGCAGGCCAAGGTCCAGGATGGTGTTCCAGAGAGCGCCTATAGCGCGATGTGCACTTGGGTGTGGACGCCGACGTGGCCGCTGACCAACAGCCAGGGCAAGTGCCTCGAAGAGGTTGCCTTCCGCTATCGGATGACCGGGGTTGCTGCCTGGACCAGCTCAGTCGTGACCACCTTGGCCTCGGTGGAGGGCGTCGATCCTGGGACGTTTTTCGACCCTAACCAACTGGCCTGGTTTGGGGCCTCGCCCATCCCTATCGCGGTGGCCTACGACCTAGTCTACGACCAGCTCGACGGCGCCACCCGTCAAGCGGTTGTCGAACATCTCGAGCAGTATGGCGTGCTGCTCAATAGTGCCGTGGAGGGCGGTGCGCTGCCGCCGCTGTCCGGTGACCTCATCGCCGCCTATGCCGGCTTGGGGTTGCTCGCTTTGGCCATTCGCAACGAGTCGAGCCACCCGGACGTCCAGCAGTGGTTGACCACCGCGAGCCAGCAGTTGTCGATGGCAGCCTTGGTCGACGGTTGGAACCCTGGTGGCAGCTGCGACGAGGGGTACGATGGGAGCGCCTCGGGGACTCCTGAGGCCCTTCGTTTCGTCGAAGCCTATCGCCGCGCCGAGAACGTCGACTTGCTTGCCGGGACGAACCTGGAGATGGCGCCGGCCTGGTACGTCTATGGTTGGCTTCCCCATCAGCGCCATGCGGCCTGGGGCACCGGGGCCTCGCTCATGGGCCATGCCTTCGCTGGTGAGCATCTGATCTCTGTCGGACAGAGCGGCGATCAGCTGGGCAAGTGGGGATGGCAGCAGATCCACGGCCTTGCGGGCATCGACGCGCTCTATCGACCGGTCCCCCTGTCCGACCTGTTGGCGGTAGCGCTTTGGTATCCGACCGAGTTGCCCAGTATTACCGATCCGGCCTCTGCCGGCTATGCGTTGGACCATTGGTCGCAGGACACCAAGAATCCGCTGGACGGACCCTTCGGATCCGACCTCGGCGAAGGGGGCACGGTCTACCTCCGCAACGGTTGGGGCACCGACTCGGTGGCCTTGGCCTTCAAGGCGAGCGACGAATGGCAGCCTTTCAGCCACAATGATTCGTCGTCCTTCATTCTCTCCGCTTACGGCGTGGAGATGGTCACTGACTCACCGACGGCTCAGAGTCAGGAGCGGAACGACCACAGCGTCGTGCTGGTGTCGTCCCACAACGACGGTGCCGCCGAGCGTACCCGCTACCGCGGAGCGTTCCATGAGGTGTTTTCAACCGAGCTGGTAGGCTATGCCGCGGCCGACGGGCGCTATCCGTCCGGCACCCACGACGCCGGGGACGTGCACGATCCATCGGACGACCAGTGGTCCCCTGTCGAGCGAGCCGATCGGGCCGTGGTGCTGGTGCGGGGCCCGCGACCCTATGTGGTGGTCGCCGACGACCTGAGCGCTGATGGCGCGAGCGCCCAGCCCTACACCTGGCTCCTTCAGCTGGGCCCCCAGTCCTGGGGCGCGTCAGCCGGCAGCGGGGCGCCTGAAGACCCGTTTCGCTTCGAGTTCAATGGCGGCCAGCAGCTGCTGGTCACGATGGTGGCGCCCCAGATGCCTTATGCCGTGGTGGACTGGCATCCTGACGCTCTCTCCCATCTGCAGCTGAGTGCGACGATGGCGCCGGCGGTCCACGGCCAGTTCCTGGCGATGCTGCAACCCCAGCGCTACTACGGCAACATCGAGCAGCCGATGATCGCGCGGCTGACGGTAGACAATGGTGTCGGTGCTGAGATCTATTGGAGCGACGGCTACGACCGGGTGCTGGCTCGTCAGGGGGCCGCCCTGTCTAGCGCCGACGGGAGCTGGACCGATGCCCGGTTGCTGTGGGTGCGCTGGGAGATGGGCGTTGGGCTGACCGGGTGGCTCGCCGCCGAGGGGACCCAGGCCTTCGTCGGGCCATTGGGTCTCTACGATAGCGGCGGGCTCATCGCTTCGGCAGCCTTGAGTTATGGCCGAATCGAGGTGCAATCTGCGGAGCAACCTGCACCGCTCCAGATTGCGGCCTATGGGCCCTGGATCACCGAGGCCTGGCTCAATGGTTCGCCTGTCTCTCATGTGCGGGTGGGCGACTATGTGTTGTTGCCTGCCGAATGCGACGGCCCGGAGCGCTGCAATGGCATAGATGACGACTGCGACGGTGAGATTGACGAGGCGGACGCCAGCGATGCTCGCTGGTGGTACTTCGACGACGATGACGATGGCTATGGCCTGGACGACGAGAAGGTCCAGGCATGCCAGGCACCGTCGGGATACGCAGGCGAGCCGGGCGACTGCGATGACGATGAAGACGATATCTATCCTGGCGCGCCCGAGAAGTGTGCCGACGATGAGGACAACGACTGCAACGGCTTGGTGGATGAGGAGGATCCGGCCTGTGCCCATGCGTTGCCGGAGCGAGAAGACAGCACCATGTGTACCTGCGGCGCTGCACCGGGTAGCCCCCGCTCCGGCCCGACCCTGTGGCTCCTGCTGACGGCCCTCGCCATGACTTGGCGGCGTGACGGTGCTTGCAAGCGGCGGGCTACTGGACTTCGAAAGCGCCCAAATCACAGGGCGTAGAGCGAGGCATGCCGCGCTGATCGGTGTCCGGACAGCCTTGGCCGGCATCGAGCGCCAGGCTGCCGTCCTGCAAGGCCATAGTCATCGTGGGACCACCGTTGTCGCCGAGGACGTCCAGCAAAGGGTCGCCGGTGATGGGAGCGGCAGTGCAGGGCAGATCTTCGTCAGAGGGGGCGGGCCATTGCAGGTTGTTGGAGCCTTGCATGCCATCACGGCAGCTCTGATCGAGTCCCCACTCGTTGGCTGCGCTGTTGAAGGCGATGATCGAGTTGTGCACCGTGACCGAGGTCTCGTCTTCGTTGAAGATGGCGCCGCCCGAGTGGACGGCGTGGTTTTCTGCGATGGTCACGTTGGTGAGCAGCAGGTTGGCGCCTGAGATGGCGCCGCCATAGCCGCCCTCTTGGCCGGTCACTCCAGCGTCGTTTCTCAGGAAGGTGCAGTTGGTCACCTCGCTGAGGTGGTTGCCATCGACCCACAAGCCGCCGCCGTGGACGTCCGCGTGGTTGTCGACGAAGAGCGAGTTGGCCAGCTGTAGCGGTGCGTTGCCTGGGCGCAAGCCAGCGCCGAGGGCACCTCCGTCGCCCCGACGCTCGACGATATTTCGGTCGAAGATGCACTGGTTGATGGCGATGCGGTCCGGTGCGTAGGCGAAGAGGTAGGCACCACCGCCCTGGGTATAGGTGCGATTCTCCTGGAACACGCAGCCGCAGATGTCGATGACACCGCCAATCTGGTCATCGATCTCCGCGCTGGCGCCATCGGTGTAGACGGCACCGCCGCCGTCGTCACTTTCGTTACCTATGAAGCTCGAGTTGACGATGGTCAGGCCTGACAGCAGATTGTGCACCGCTCCACCGATGCCACCGCCATTGCCCTGGAAGGTGCTGCCGACGATCACCATGGTGCTGTCGCTCGGCACGTAGAGCGCGCCACCGCCTTCTTCACCCTCACTGCCTGCCAGGTTGTTCACGAAGACGCTGTCGAAGACGGTCAACGAGCCCCGCCAGCCGCCGCGAATGGCGCCGCCGCTAGCCCGATCGTCGCCACTTTGGGTGGCCCGTCCGCGCACGAAGCTCAACCCGATCACCGTCAAGGCGATGTGGTTGTCCACCGTGAGTAGGCGACCGATGGTGCCGCCGTCGAGGGTGATCACGCCAGCGCCATCGATGATGGTGTCGGCGCTGATGGTCACCTCGACCCCCACATCGATGGTGTGGGGATCGGGACCGCAGTCGAAGGTGATGTTGCCGCCCCCGGCGACGGCGGTCTGCAGGGCATCTCGGGTGCAGCTCGCCGCCGTGCCGTCGCCCACGACGGCATCCGTGGACAGCGGCGTGGGATGCTCGGGCACAGTGCAGGTGCTGGGAAGCGGCGGCAGCGGATCCACGACCGGCGGCGGGCCTAGGTCCGTCGGGGTCCATTCCGAGCTGTCCGAGCAGCCCAGGGAGACGACGCAAGCCGCGGCGAGCAGGTGGGAGGCCAGCGCCGAGCGCAGCAGCTGAGGAGAGGACATCAAGTCGAAGCTATCACGCCTGCGGCCGCTGGACGACTGAGGCCGATGAACGACCGCCGAACCGTACTGATGGGATCCTCAAGCCCCAGGCGGGCTACAATGGGCCAATACCGGGCCCTTGGGGCTCAGCGAGGGAGATATGAGACTGAGCTCATGGATCGGGATGACAGCGCTGAGCCTGGTGGCGATCGTGGCGAGCTGCGACACCTCGGATGATCAAGGGTCGGGGGCCAGCGTCGGCACCGGTGGGAGCGGCGGTACTGGCGGCAGCGGCGGCTCTGGTGCGACTGGCGGCTCAGGCGCGAGCAGCGCTTCGGGCACAGCCGGGGGAGCATCCTACAGCTGCACCAGCCCGCACCCTGCCTGGCTGCTCTGTGAGGACTTCGAGTCAGGCGCCGGAGACTTCGACACCTGGTTTGAAGGGTCGGCTTTCAATGCCTCTGTCGGGGCAGACGATCGGGGCCGCGTCGATTTGACGGGCGATCCGGTCCACGGTGGCAGCACCTCATTGCACATGCCCGCCGCTGCGAGCTCGGACTACCAAGGCGCGAGCCTGGGCTGGCGCAAGTGCCTCGGTGACGTGCAGCAGAGTCCCTGCGACACCATGGACGGCTACGAGCAGCTCTACTTCCGCACCTGGGTGCGCTTTGACGAGCAGCACCAGAACGTCCACCACTTCTTGAACATCGCCGGCAGCCAGCCCGATCGTTTCTTCAGCCTGGGTTCGAGCGGTTGCAAGCGGACCGGTGAACTTTCGATTGCGGCCACCGTGGACTGCGAGCGCGATACCCACAACAGCTTCTTCTACACCTATTACCCGGCCATGGATTGCAGCCCCAATTGCGTGGACTACATGGGTCAGGAATGGATGGACCAGAACTGCCAGCATTGCGCCGACATCGGCCTGCCGACCTGTGACGGCCCTGACGGACAGCAATGCTGCTGGGGCGACGAGTTTCACCCCCCAACCGAGTCGCCCCTACCGGTAGGCAGCTGGTTCTGTTTCGAGATGATGGTCAAAGCCAACACCCCGAACGTAAACGACGGTGTCATGGCCTATTGGGTTGATGGCGTCCTAGTCCACCAAGTAGACGACATGCTCTGGCGCACCGTCCCCGAGCTGGCGCTCAACCGCGTGGCCCTCCAGCACTACAACACCACGTCAGATGCAGAAGGCCATAGCAACCAAGTGTGGTTCGACGATGTGGTGGTGAGCACCGAGCG
>JAUVCD010000986.1 GCA_030590865.1 Myxococcales bacterium
CTGCAAGATATTCGATGCGATGGCATTGAGAAGGATGACACAGGTTACCTTCCCAATACCTCGTACCAACACCTGGCGAATCCCGTGATGGGTCTTCTGGTGAGCATTTGGCAACTCGGCAAGGCCAGCACGAGCGCGGTACTTCTTCTTTGCCTCCGGCGTCTCCATCTGCTCACGCCAGGCAATGACCTCTGGGTTTGCTCCTTCACGCTTGAGCTGCTCTATCTCCTTTGCCCTGCTCGACGGTGACACCAGGGCCTCCACGCCCTTGCGCCGCAACGCGGCGATGTCCTCGTACTTGGCGTAGCCGCCATCCGCAAGCATCGTCTCGGGGAGATGACCACATCGTTCCTCGATCTGCTCGATCATGGGCATTAGTTTGCCCATGTCGGTTCCGGCGTTGCTGACCTCGAGTCCGACGATGGTTCTCGGGCCCCCCATCTCGGAGCCGGCCGTTGCGTACTGCACGTTGTAGGCCGGCCGAAAGCCCCTGTCGCCCATTTTCATTATCCGGGCCTCGGCATCTGTCGTCGACGCGCGGACGACCTTGGAGGAAGGGCCACGCTGCTGCTGGATTTCGGCAACTGTCTGGATCGCTGCCTCGACCCGCTCCTGGAAATCCCTGGCGGCGGCGGCCCGCGCGACGTGCTGCGCATGGGTGTACTCGGGATCATCGGCTGCTGCGAGAACCGCCTTCAGATGAAGAGTGGCCTGCTCGCGACATTCGAGGAGGGAACCATAGCTCCGAAAAGAGGGCGCTGCCGCCGCTGCGCGAGTGCGCGTGCCATCCTGAGCTACCAGCTTCAGCGAGATGATCCCCTTCTCCATCAGGACGGCGAGGACGTCTGTCATCAAGGTGTTCAGCTCTTCGCCGTGTCCTACGCGAAACTGGGACAGCTTGTGATGGCTGATGCGGAGTTGACCAACAATCCAAGAAAACGCCACGTCTGTCGTCGTCAGTCGAGCTATCTCCCTGGCGCTGCCGACCGCTCTCGAGATGGCATACAGCCACAGCGTCAGCATCATCCGGGGGCTCAACAGCGAACGACCGGCTTTGCCTTCCACTGATGCGCAGCCCTGACTGAACCGGGACAGATCCAGCGTACCGAGGATGTTCCAGATCACCCGGGCAGGATGGGTATCCGCCAACGTCGCATCAGGTATCTCGAAACGCATCTCGCCCTGGTCGCGCTGGGGCTCCAGAATCCTGGCACAACCCGTCTCAGGTTCACGTGACTTCGTGGGCGTCTCAGCGGCGTCGAACAAAGGCTCTTGTGCTCTCATACCCTATTAGAGCGAAAGATTCGTGCCAGGCCGGCAAGGAGCCCCCTGAAACCCCAGCCCGTTTACGAGTCCGAGGCCCCATTTACCTGCGGCCCACAGGACCTCGGACTCGAAGGTCGGAAATCCCTCTCAGAAAAAAATCAGGCACGCCCCAGAGTGAAGAGCAACCGCCGACGCTGACTGCTGGGCACTGCGACCCGCGGCCCGGTGGCGTCGTTCCGCTACACCATTGGCTGGAAACATGGACTGCGGTAACTGGCAGACCTTCGGCGAAGGTCACACCGTTACCGCAGTGAAATTGCTCCAATACTGCGGTAACAGGAGGACCTTCGGCAGAAGGTGAGCGGGTTACTGCTGATTTGCCCTCCCAATACTGCGGTAACAGGAGGACCTTCGGCAAAGGTCGCAGCGTTACCGCAGTCCACCGACGTGACCTGGCACGAACCTCAGTAGCCCACAGAGTCTCGGGCTCGAAAGTTGGAAGCGGGCCTCGGGAAGGGGATTAATCGACAGATCTTGAGATGAATCATGTGGCGGGAAAGTGAAACATATTTGCTTTGACGCGCCTTTGACGTGCCTTTGACGCACCTTGTCAAAACGCGCTTGACGGTGCCGGGCCTGGTGCGTCATGCTTTGGCCCCCCGAGGTCTTGGTCCCTGGTCCCGTGGGGACCGCCCGGAGGGATCGGCCCATTTCGGCCCATTAAGGAGTGACCCCCATGTACAAGCGACTTCTGTCTCCCGTGAAAATTGGCAGCCTGGAGCTGCCGAACCGAATCCTCATGCCCGCCATGCAGCTGAACCTCACGCCCACGGGCAAGGTCTCCGATGAGATGGTGGACTTCTTCGTGGCGCGGGCCAAGGGCGACGTGGGTCTGATCATCATCGGCGCGTGCACGATCAACGCCGAGGCCGGCGGGCCGTTCTTTTTGTCTGCGCAGTCGCAAGAGGACCTGCCCGGGCTGACCCGGCTGGCCTCCGCCATTCACGAGGCCGGCGGCCGGGCCGGGCTGCAGCTGTACCACGGCGGCGCCTATGTGCACTCCTTCCTCATCGGCGGCGGACCGGCGGTGTCGGCCTCGGCCCTCCAGTCGCGCCTGACGGGGGAGACGCCCCGGGCCCTGGAGACCGAGGAGGTCCGAGCGCTGGTGACGGACTTCGTGAACGCGGCGGAGCTCACCCAAAAGGCCGGGTTCGACTGCTGCGAGCTCTGCGGCTCGGCGGGCTACATCATCGCGCAGTTCCTGTCGCCCCGCACGAATCAGCGACAGGACGAGTACGGC
>JAUVCD010000790.1 GCA_030590865.1 Myxococcales bacterium
GCCGTACTCGCTCGAGGAGATCCTCGCCATGCGCGTCGTGCGCAGCCATGGTGTGCGGGGCTTCGGCATCGAGGATGACAAGGTGTCGAAGATCGGACTCGCCCCCCCATACGAAATCGACGGCGACAAGCTGAAAGGGGCGGCTCGGCTGGCCATTGGACCTGGCAACGACTTCACCGCACCGATTGCCATTCGCGAGGTCATCGATGCCTTCACCGAGGAGCGGTCCGTCGGCGAGGTGGTCGAGGCGTTGTCATCGTCCTTCGAGCGACAGAATTTGATCGAGCTGATCGCTCAACTGCTCCCTTGCGACCTCGGTCTCCTGTCGCCGGTACACCCTGGCTACCAGCAGAAGATGTAGCCGCCGTAGCCGCAGTCGGGCTCTTGGAGCATCGCGTAGCCGACGCCGAGCAGCATGCCCACGGCAAAGCCGGGGAGGGCGCCGGCAACGACCTGGCCAGTGCCTTCGGGGCCAATGCCACGGCCGTCGGCGCTACGGGATACTGACGACATGATCGACGCGGTGAGCGGTAGGGCGACATTGCCCAACATGGACGGCACGTTGAAGTCGCCGTCCGAGTACTCGAACATGTCGACCAGGAAGATGCCCATGCCGGCGCCGGTGGCGCCCCAGGATGCGAAGGCGTGGGTCGAGGGACCACCAAAGCTCTCGCAGCCATCACCATCAGGAGGACGCTGGAGGGTGTCGTCGAGCGTGCAGCCCTCCTTCGGCGACTGAATCGCGTTCCGGATGGGACCGTCGACGAGCAACGTCAGGCCGGTCAGCCCCAGGGTTGGAACCAGTGACGAGACATGCCACCTGGCCTTCCACCCTACCGTAGCGTCGGGACTGCTGTAGTAGACCCGGGGCATCAGAGCCACCGAGCCCACGCCGATCATCATCGAGATGCTCGATACGGCGTCCCAGTTTGGATCACGCTCGACGGTGGGGGGAACATCCGCTTGCGCAAGCGCTGCATCCTCGTTGAGGAACACGCAGAGTGCGCCAGTCAGTAAACCCGCTGCAACGACTTTGGCTTTCATCCGAATTGGCTTGGGCTGTGGTCTTTCGTGACCCCGGCATGCCTGAGCGGCTCCCGCAGATTATCGGCGGTCCCCGTTGGTGGGCATGGTGTTTGGGTTGACGTTGTCGCCAGTTCCTTCACCCGAGGTTTGATAGGCCTCGCCCGTGGTTGCAGCGTACGCCCGGGAGAACTGTGGGCCAAAAATAATAAGGAAAGTTTCCTTGTCCTCTCCTTGATAGTCGCCGTGGACGGTCAGGTACTCCTCCCAGAGGCCCTCGTGCTTGTTGGAGAACAAGCCGCCCTTCTTGCCCTTGCGGCTGTAGCCATCCTCGATGGCCTTGGGGGAGAGCTTCTCGAGCAGCTGCTTCACCCCTTCCATCACCCCGTTGAGCATCGCCACCTGGTGGGTCATCACCTCGACGAAGACCTCGTGTAGCTGATGGCAGGTCGCCTCGCTGTCGCTGTCCGCGGCGAAAAGCACCCCGGCGAGCTCGAGGTGGTCTTTCGCTGCGCCGACCTTGTTACCTTCTTCTTCGAAGCGCTCTTTCCGCAGCACCTCGGTCTCGAACTCCTGGTAACCGTCTCGGAGGCTCACGAAGGTCTTGAGGAAGACCGCCATCGAGTCCCGCAGCCTGCGAGCGAAGCCGAGGAGCTTGGGGACGTCGTCCAACTTCTCGCCATCAGGCAGGAGCTGCTGATGGAGCTCGACGATGCCAGCCAAGGCTGCCCGTGCGGGCGTGAGCTCACCGTATTCTTCGATCGCCACACCGTAATACTGGGACACTTTTTGGAAGTCGCTCTCCTGGCTCACCGACGGATGCTCGAGCAAGAGGCGGCGGAGGTAGCCATTGCGGACATCCGGCTGAAGTCGGGTCAAGTGCTCGTAGACCAGCCGATAGACGTTGGCCCAGGCTGACCGATAGGCCTCGATGTAGGGGACCAACTGGCGAATGAAAGGATCCTCTTGGCCCGGCTGGACGGGACGGCGCATCGTTTCGGCGAGCTCGTCGCCAGCAGGCGTGCCGATGTCGAGCACCGAGGCCTTGGTAGGTTGGGCCGCCTCGTCCTTCTCGACTTCGGTAATCGAGAGCCGCAGAACGATGGGGCCAACCTGAACCTCAGGAATAGCGCTGACCTCGGCGGGCTGGTCACGCACTAGTTTCTGGCCCTGGTACACCGTGCCGTTGGTCGAGCCGAGGTCCTTCACCCAGATCTGCGTGCCGGTGATCTCGATGGTCGCGTGGAACTGAGAAATATAGGGCCGATCAACGTGCAGGTCGTTGAGCTGGTTGCGACCCAGACGCACCGGAAAGCGGTCAAACGTCGCTTCGAAGCTCTGGTTGCTCTGCGTGTCGAGCACCTGGGCCGTGAGCGCGATCGACATAGGACGACGAGCGTAGCAGAGACCGAGGTGAGGCGGGCCATCGAACCCGCGGCATTTTTGGTCGGTGCATTTCTTGGCCACCGTGCCTACATGGTGACACCTTTGGTTACATCATGGCCTGGTTACAGAACATTCCCCCCATGATCTCGGCCCTTGCCTTTGGCTACGGCGTCGGGATGGCGGCACCTGATTCCACCCTCGACGACATGCGGCACGCGCTCGGTCCTCATGCCACCGTGGGTCAACACCAGCCAAGCGTCGGCGCTCAGCGTCCCGCAGACCTGGCAAGGCCTCGCCATGCCTGGGCAGGCCATGGGGCGGTGGCCGCTGCGCCCCATCCTGGCTATCGGAGCCAGGCCGCCTATGGCCCGCCTCGTCCGTCGCCCCGTTATCGCAGCGACCAGGGCGGGAGCGAGTCGGACCACCTCGCGCGACTCCGTCAGCGCGGGCAGAGTGATGTCCAATCCTGCCGGCTACACCACCCCAATCGCTCTGAGCCGCCGGCCTACGCCTCGACTGGTGATGGCTACCAGGACGACGTCGACGATTTGGACTCAGCCGCCCAAGAGGCGCTGTCCCGACTGCAACTGCCAGACTTCAAGGTCCCCATCACTCGACGGGCGCTGAAGTATGTTCGCTTCTTGACCCGGACCAACCGAGGTCGTGGTCTGTTCGAGTCTTGGCTCAAGCGCAGCGGCCGGTACCAAGAGATGGTCCAGCAAACGCTACGGGAGTGGCATCTGCCTGAGGACCTGATTTGGGTGTCCATGATCGAAAGTGGATTCGACCCGCGCGCCAAGTCGCCGGCCGGCGCCATGGGTATGTGGCAGTTCATGCGAGCCACCGGTTCGGTCTACGACCTCGAGGTCTCGCGCTACGTCGATGAACGCCGCAATCCGGTGAAAGCCACCGCCGCTGCGGCCCACCATTTGCGTGATTTGTATCAACGGTTCGGGTCTTGGGATCTGGCCTTCGCGGCTTACAACATGGGCTACGAGCAGCTGCTCGACCGCATCGACCGCTACGGCACCAGCGATTTCTCCGAGCTGGCCCGGCAGCGTGCTTTGCCTAGCGAAACTGCGGCCTATGTGCCCAAGATCGTTGCCGCCGCTTTGGTGGCCAACAACCTGGACCGCTACGGTTTCGACGACGTCAAGGTCTACAAGCCGATCCACTTCTCCGAGTTGCTCGTGCCCGGGGGGACCAAGCTCGAGACCTTGGCCAAGGCGGCGGGCGTGTCGACTGCGACCATTCGCAAGTACAACCCCCACTTCCGCAAAGCCTACGTGCCCCCGGATGGCGATTCGGTCGTGCTGATCCCGCCTGAGACCCTGTCTCGGGCCCGGGCTGCTCTGCCGGCGATGATTGACCAGCGGATGGCCTTCTCCGACTCGGATGTGCTGGCCCCTGGTGATCTGCTCGGTCTGAGCGGAGGCAAGGCCAAGCGGCTCAAGTACAATGAGTGGAGTGAGGACGAGAACCTCCTGAGGCTGCTGCCCAAGCC
>JAUVCD010000669.1 GCA_030590865.1 Myxococcales bacterium
CGGGGACGACGCTGATCGTCCACAGTGAGCTGAGCTATGACGACCAGCCGGACGAGGAGGCGTGTATCGCCGTCTGTGGGTCGTTGACGGCGTTGTGCAACTCTGAACCGTTGCCGGAAGGCGACTACACCATCATGCATGGCGATGCCCGTCACCAGCTGGTGGTGCCGTCCACCGATGTGGCGCCTTGTTTCTGACTGAGGGGTTCACCTGTCTAGGCCGGTGACCGACGTGGACCATCTTCCCCCCCGGTGCCCGGTCTACGCTGCCTCGAGCAATGTGAGCTCCGTTGCCAGCCGGTGCTCGTCGCGTCGCGACATTCGAACCGCCACCGCCCGCGTCTACTCGGCTGCCGGCGCTGGATTCATTCGGGTTGAGGCGCCCCAGTAGAATCGCTTCGATTGGGTGGCTCCCCTTCGGTCGCGCCGCTGAGCTTCGGTAGAAAGGGCGTCACCGCCGCGTTCTCTTCCGGCGGCAGCGCCTCGTGAGCCTGTCGCAAGCTCTCGGCCACCAAGCCCAGGCGCACGATGCGAACGTAGCCAGGCGGGGCAGTCTGGGTCGAGGCACGCACGAGGATGCCGATCAGCTGTCCGTCGGCGCCGAAGACCGGGCCTCCGCTCATGCCCGTGATGGCGGTGCCGCGCACCATTCGCTCTACTGCTCCATCGTAGGCAACCGAGCCCTCTTCGTCGCCGGCCGTGCGAAGCTCCTGAATAGCTGCGGCGATCTCGTCGTCGTTCAGCAGGACGCCGACGCTTGCCGCCATGCGGCCTGCGAATGGGCCGCCAGTGGGGTAGCCCATCATCAACACGCGGCTACCAGCGACCGGCTCCTGATAGGTGGGTGCAGCTCTGAGCCAGCCTTTCGGATCGCTCACCTCAGCGCTGGCCCGGCGCAATGGGGCTGCCACCTGAGCAACACTCATATTCGACTTCAAGCGTTGGTCATCGATCAGGGCAACGAAGAAGTCGTGCCGCGGCCGGATTCGGGTCATCTTGTGGCTGGTCTCCGCCGCAGGGATCGCCGGGTTGAACAGCATGAACATTGCTGCGCCGTCGGACCGTGCTTCACCGGAATCGCCGGCGAGGTGGAGGCGCACCACCCCATGCTCGCGAGACGGATCGCGCAGGGATACCGGCACCTTCATGCCTCCCGCTGCGAACCAGCCCTCGCCCAAAGTGTGCACCGCCGATACCAGCAGGGTGCTGCCCGCTTCGGTCGCGCTCGTCCAGAGGGCCGCACTCATACCCCCCGAACGAACGAGGCGGCCGCGGCAAGCGGTCACCCAGTCGTGACATGGATGGTTCGCCGCTGAGAGCACTTCGGTGACACCGAATAGGCCACCAGGGGCGTCACAGTTTGCTGGCAACGGCTGGGGCGTCGACGGCTCGACGGTGGGCGACCAGGGGCCGTCGCCAGACGTCGTGCCCGACCCAACGGTCGTTCCGCCGCAAGAAAGCACCGCTATGACGGGCACGAGCCAAACCGAGCGCAGCATGGTTGCGTTATCGTCATGTCGAGCTGGTTTGGCAAGGTGCTCGCTCCTTCACCACGAGCACCGGGTCGCCGCGGGCGCGTAGCTCGAGCGTGATACGCTCACCCATGAAAGAGGCGTGGCTCATGTCGAGATGGTTTTCAGCTAGCTCACCTGCAGCGGGTCTGACCCTGACAGTCCTGCTGCTAGGTGCCGCAACGGTTCGCGCCCTGCCCGTCGTTGCGGGCCACCCTCGGGTCTACCTCGATGACGCAAAGGTCGCCGAGATCCAGGGCACGATGGATCTCGCACCGCCCCTCTCGGGGACGTCATTTCCGCAGCACGCAGGCACTATCGAGTTCGACATTCGCCCGCGGTCGTTACCAGACGGCGAGACGCAGATGTTCGAGCAGGTGTTCGATGCCTACAGCACCGCGCGCAACCACCTCTTCGTTCGGCACGACGACGAGAAGAGCACGTCGACGGAGCTCGCTTTCCAGGTCGTGCTCCAGAGCGTGGACGGCTACGTCGCGAGCGGTACGGTCACCATGGTGCCTGACCAATGGGTGACCTTTCGACTTTCGTGGAACGCCGACACCCACACCGCTACGGCGCAAGCCGGTGACGGCGAGCCGGTATCCCTGCCTTGGCAGACCGATGGCGGGGACGAACCACTGGAGTTCGTGCCTGACGGTCAGCAGGTGGCCTTTCATGGGCGCGACGACATCGATGACTTGCGGTTCTACGACGGCGAAGACCTCTCCACGGCTGAGCTGGTTGCGCGATTTCTGCTGGACGAGGGCAGCGGCCGGGTTACCGGGGCTGCGGGGCACGAAGCCGAGTTGGTCCTGTCACCTGACGTGGAGTGGATCAGCCGAGGGGAGAGCGACGTTGCGGTGAGCATGGGAGGAGGCACCCTCCAGGACAACCCACGGGGGCCGCTCATCATGACCCGAGCCTGGGAGCGTGTGAAAAATCGGGCTGACTCCTACGCGACCGATCTGTCTGCCGGCGAGCCGGTCGTCGATGTGGCCCTGGCTCATCCAGGAGGCATCATTGATGTGGCGCGAAACCTCGGGCTGGCCAACCTCGTAGAGCCCGACCCGCAATACGAAGCCGCTGCGCTGATCTATGCGGACCGCCTGCTTGCCCTCCAATCGATCGATCTGGGCGGAGACTTCACCCAAGGCGGCCGGGTCGAGGCCATGGGTCTGCTCTATGACTGGTTCTTCCCGCTCATGACGAGCACGACGAACCCAGCCAGCGGCGGCACCTACGCAGCAGACCTGGCCCAATCCATCCAGGACCATATTCGCGCTTTGGAGGGCTACCTATGTGGCAATGGCCAAGTGCTCCAAGGGGATTGGCACTGTGATACCTCCACCCCCCATCCGGACTTTGTGGGCGGTCATTCCCACTCCAACAACACCCGCATTCTAGCCGCCTTGCTGGCGATCATCGATGAGCACCCGGAGCTCATGCCCCTGCTCGATACGGTGCACGACCTGTTTGCGGATGGATACAACCCGGTTCGAGAGTGGGTTTGCGAAAACGGCGGGCACCACATGGGCTACGCCTACGGAGGGACCTACACGCTGCTCGATTCGATTCTCGCCTTCCGCGTCGGCGCGAATGTGGACATGGCAAGCCCGTGGCAGAATGACCTGATTTACCGTTACATCTATGCGCTGCGCGGGGACATGCAGTATCCGCCGAGCGGTGATGGCTTCACTTTCGGGGCGAACAGCTCGTTGCTGGCGCAGTTTGGACTGTGGGCGGCTGCACACCCGGGTGGCGGGCATGCAACGGCCTTCTTCGAGCAGTGGGTCCAGCCGCTCCGGTCGGGCGGTAGCAGTGAGGAGCTCATCTACTGGGCGCCGATGCAAGACCGCGAGCCCATCGAGGAGCTGCCGCTAGCGGAGCATTTCCGAAACTCAGGTCAGGTATTGATGCGGGACCGCTGGGACTACAGCGCCGCCGCGACCTTGGAGCTCAAGTCGACCTCGTTCTGGAGCGCCAACCATCACCACCTCGACCAGAACTCCATTACCTTGTTCTTCCGGGGCCCGCTGCTGATCGATTCTGGCCTCTACGACAGCTACGGCACCGAGCACTGGCACAACTACTACACGAGAACGATCGCTCACAACTCGCTGGTCGTGTGGGATCCGGCCGAGGTGTTCGAGCGGTCCGCATCCGTCTTCTGCTGCTCCAACGACGGTGGACAGCAGTTCCTCAAGCCGCAAAATCCGACGTTGGAGCAGATGTTACCCGGCGGATCCAACCATCTCGACGGGGTCACGGCGTTCGAAAACACTTCGAGCTATGCCTACGCCCTGGGCAATGCCAGCAAGGCCTACGGCCAAGACAAGCTCGATGCCGAACGCGGGTTCTTGCGGCAGGTCTTGTTCCTGCGCACCCCGTCGTTCTGGTCTTGGCCGGTCTCGGTGGTATTCGACGAGGTGACCGTCCAGCCGGATCGGGCCAGCCTGCGCAAACGTCTGCTGTGGCACATGATCGACGAACCGGAGCCGCTTGCTGGAGAGTCGCTTGGGCCTGGTGTCTTCGATGTTTCGGGCAGTCAATTCACCGTCCGAAACCAGGGCGGACTGCTGTTTATCGACACGGTTCTGCCGAGCGATCCACTGGTGCGAAAGGTCGGCGGGGCCGACGCGGGCGGCGACTACCGTTTCTTGGTGCCCACGGACGATGAGGCGGGCTACGAGAGCTTCCCACCAGACACCGCGCTCAAGCCCGAACACCCGGAGGTCGGCGGCTGGCGCCTGGAGATCTCCGCCTCCCAGCCGACTCAGAAGGAGTTCTTCCTGCACGTTCTGAGTCTGGCCGAAGAGGCCGCTGAGGTGGAGCGTCCCACGGTCGTCGACTTGAGCACCGAGGCTACCGCTGTCGTGTGGATCGCCGAGCAGCAGATCGTCGCGTTCAACAAGAATGAGGCACCTGCGTCGTCCGTCGAGTGGCGAATGCCTGTGCCGTTCGACCGTGCGGTGATCGTCGGTGTCGAGCCCAATGAGCGGTACATTGCCAGGGTCGAGAGCGCTGACGACGGCTTGGGCGGCTATCGAGTGAGCGTCCTGCGCGACTCGACGGGACCTTTCCTCTCGTCCGCGCATGGGATTGTGGACACCTCTTTCGAGGCGTTGCCCGGCGGCGCTCCAGGGGGTGACGAGGACACTGGCTGCGGCTGCGTAACGGCGGGTGCGCGGACGGCGCAGGGCTTGGCAGCAGGGTTGTGTCTGTTGCCCCTGCTCTTCTGGCGACGCAGGTCTCGTAGGGGAATCTAGATAGGACCGGAAGGTCACCCCATTGGGGATGAGCGGCGCGTCACAGCCCGTAGCCGGCGCTCAAGCCGAGGAAGAAGCCCGTCGAGATGGCAAAGCCAGTGTCGAACCGGGCCTGGAATTGCTTAATGGGCTTGAAACGAAAGCTCAGCTGAGGAATCGCGATGTAGGGGAAAATGAAGGGCTTGGAGCCACCGTTCGCCCAACTCGGCTCGTCGTAGTCTCCAAAGTGCTCGTTGTCGTTGTCGCAATAGGCACCGCCCGCCGGGTCGGTCGCGCCAGTGCAATTCTCCCACTTGCTCTGGTCCTCGAAGTCTGGGTTGTTGGGGTCGTCGGGATAGATTTGGTTTCGGTAGAGATTGCCGAA
>JAUVCD010000759.1 GCA_030590865.1 Myxococcales bacterium
TCCCAAGCTGGTGGCGGCCACACCAATAGCTTTGGTGGCACCTCGTCGGCCTGTCCTTTCACCTCCGGCGTGGTGGGGCTGATGCTGTCGGCTAACCCGAGCCTGACGGCGGCCGAGGTGCGGGGGTTGTTGGCCGCTTCGGCCACGCCGATCGACAAAGTGTTCGGCAAATACCAGAGCGGTCACTCGATCTATTACGGCGCTGGCTTGGTCAACGCCTACGTCGCCGTGCAGATGGCGACCGGCAACTGCACCGACCCGGCGCTCTGCCAAGCTCCGTCCGACGATTGCGGAACCGAGTGCGGCACCAAGACTCAGTGCGACGAGTGTCGGACCCACGCCGATTGTGCCACCGACCACCTGTGCCAGGCCCTTCCATCGCTAGGCCAGATGGTCTGTGTGGCGGCGGTCGGTGGTGGTCCATGCCCGACGGGCACCAACGAGGTGAACGGCTACTGCCTGCCCACCCTCGAGACCTGTGGTCTCTGCGGCACCACCGAGGAGTGCAATGGGCGGGACGATAATTGTGATGGCGTGGTCGACGAAGGCGTGTGCTCCGGCACGGCGCGCTGTTTCATCGATGGTCTCGGCTGCGGCGACGAAAAGGAGTGCGCCGCCATCATTTGCGTCGATGCCTGCACCGGGGACGAGGACTGCGCTGAGGGTTACTCCTGCCGGGTGCTCAAGGACCAATATGGCACCTACGATACCACCAAGGGGTGCGTAGCCAGTCAGGCTAGCCAGTGCGACATTGGCTGCGGCGTCCTGGTCTCGAGCCTGGACGACGAGGCCATGGCCGCCTTCGTCGAGTGCATGGGCGACGGACAGACCTCGTGCAACGATGCCTATGGTTGTGTCGGACTGCTCCCCATCACCTTCTAGTTGCCGGCGATTGGCCAACCGAGCCGCCCTTCTGGTTGGCGCGGGCACAGGGTACACTGGACCGTTGGAGGGTCAGACCGATGAACGCCTCGAAGCTTGGGTTCCATGCTGCTGCAGCGCTCGCCATGGCGGGCGCCCTCTTCATCAGTTGCGGCGATGAGGACGAGAGTCCCTGGAGCGGCACCGGCGGGAGCACCACTAGCTCGACCAGCACGTCCAGCTCAGGCACGACCAGCACGTCCAGCTCAGGCACCTACACGGGGACCGATCCGAACACCGACTGTGCCGGCAAGCTCGACCCGGTGGCCCACGCCGGCCAGGTGGAAGTGGTCGGCGATGGCAGCGCGGCGAGCTGCACCGAGCAAGCGCTGCACGACGCCGTGGCGGCCCTCAATGCCGTCGCGGGGGGCGGCACGCTCACCTTCGACTGCGGCGGCGAGCACACCATCGAGCTCTCGAGCTCGGTCTATGTCGACACCACCATGATCATCGACGGCGGTGGCGAGATCACCCTGAGCGGTGGCGGCGCGGTGCGGGTGATCGAGCTCAATCACCATCTCGACTTCGTGGTGCAACAACTGACCATTCAGGATGGCTACGTCCCGGCAGGCGCCGAGAACGAGAGTGGCGCCGGCCTCTTGCACCCTTGGTTCGGCACCCTCAAGGCCATCGACGTCACCTTCGAGAACAACCACAGCGCCAGTGAGGATCACGACGTCGGTGGCGGTGCCCTCTACGCCGGTGGGCTCACCGAGGCGGTCTTGTCAGGGTGCACCTTCATCAACAACAGCGGCTCCACGGGCGGGGCCGTGCTCAATCGCAGCACCAACCTGACGGTGGTCGATTGCGTGTTCTACGGGAACTCGGCCACCACTTGGGCCGACAGCGGTCAGTATGGCAATGGTGGCGGGCTCTACATCGACCGGATGTGGCTCGACGATCCCATCGATTTTGTCATCTGCGGCACCGTCTTCGAGCAGAATCACGCCCAGGTCCACGGCAGCGCGTTCTTCTCATACAACCTGGAGGGCAACGGCGCGGTCTTCGACCGGTGTGTCTTCAAGGACAACGACATGGCTGGCAGCCCAGGGGGCGGCACCGGCAGCGTCTACCACGAGGGCGTGCCCCTATTGCTCGTCAACTCGACCTTCTCGGGCAACTCGACAGGCAGCCACGCCGGCGGGATTTTCCTCGGTGGCGGTAGTGACGCTCAGGTCGTCAACTGTACCTTCGACAACAACTCGACACCCGGCAACGCCGGGGCGCTATGGGCCGGCAATGGCAACGTCCAGGTGGAGAACACTACCTTCAACAACAACTTTGCTGATTACGGTCCGGCGATTTTCAAGGGCCAGGAGGGCACGGTGACGCTGACCAACGTCATCATGTCCAACAACACCACCGACAACGAGTACAGCGCCGTGGCTTGCCACGAGACCTTCGACGATGGCGGTGGCAACATCCAATGGCCGAGCATCAAGAACAACGGCAACGACGACACGCCCTGCGCCGCTTCGGTAGTCTTTGCTGATCCTCAGCTCGAGTCGCTGGCCGACAACAGCGGTCCCACCGAGACGATGGCTCTACCGGCGGGTAGCCCGGCCATCGACGTGGCGCAGGACTGCCCGGAGCTCGACCAACGGGGGATGCCGCGGGTCGGCTTGTGCGACTCAGGGGCCTACGAGTATCAGCCAGACTGAGCTGGGTCAGCTCACGCCTCGCCGTTGACCTGGAGGTCCGAGATGGCGCCCGTCTGCGGGTGGTACTTGAAGTTGAAGTAACAGGCGCCGCCGTCATCGACCGCGACCGGCTCGTGCAGCCAGGTCTGAGCAGGGCAGGTGCCCGCCGGCCAGCTCACCCATTCTCCCGATGTCATGTCTTGCTTGAATGCAGAGTGGCATGTCGGTGTCTTGCCCGCTGGCCTGCCATGGTCGCGGCAGAATGCATTGACGAAGATCCGCTTCGTTCCTTCGTTGATTCCCAGGATCTGGTAGCGATACTCGATGACTCGTTCTGAGATTTTCGGTTGCTGCTTCGCAACCAGGAGGAGCGCGGCGTTGAGCTTGAAGACTTGCTCGAGCGTCGGCGTCCAGTAGGTGACCTGTCGGTTCTGCGGCGGCTCATAGAAGCGAGCCCCCTGGGCAGCGGGTACGACGATCGCCTCAATAGGTGCTCGGCCGAGCTTGCTGAGCGAATCGTTGACGTAGAGGAACCCGTTGGGGAGGGGCTTGGCCCAGCATGGCGAGAACTGGGGGTCACTCGTGGGTGAGGATGAGGTCATCGGCGCAGGCGTGCTGCCCGACGGCCCTGGGCTCGCGACCATGGCAGGCGACGAAGCCGGTGGCGTTCGGCGTGACTCGCTGGAGCCGGCGTTGCAGCCCAAAGCGAGGGTGATGATGGCCAGGCAGAAGGGACGGCCAAGGCGATGGGCGGTCAGGGGTCTCGCAGCTTTTTCCACGGCAACCTCGCCGTCAAATTAGCCTGCCCGGACTCGCGTCGCCATGGCCAAGCCGCCCAAATCCTGGCTTGGTAGTGCGTGTAGCCGCAGGTTGACAGTGCTAGCAGACGCCAGCGGTGTCTCTTGGGCACAGGGTAGGGCTATGAAATCTATGGCACGGTCAACCCTGGTGGTCCTCAGCCTGATGGCTTGGATGACCGCCGGATGCCGCAACGACGATCAAGAGATGAGCGGCAAGCCCTACGCTTGTGTCTGTAGCTTCCTCCCCGACCAGGCGACCCCGGAGATCGAGCTGGCCGTCTGTGGGCTGTCCACCGGCGAGGCCATGACGATCGCCGAGCAGTGCGCCGAGGCTCTGGAGGCTGAGGCGCCACAATTGTGTGACTGCCTGCCGGACTCGACCACCTTCTGCGAGCTGGGCAGCTGCGACATCCGCTAGCCCGGCAGGTAAGCCCAACCGCCGCTTGGCGCTCAGTGTCCCGCCGGCGCGGAGGCGCCGGGTTTGAACCGCAGGATGTGGTACGGGCTCTGCGCGGCAGTGTGCTCGGCGCTCTTCAGGATCACGTGTTGTAGTGCGCTGCAGGTGACGTAGAGCCAGCCATCGGGGCCGAAGCTGAAGCCGTCGGGCCAGCGGAGTCGCGGGTCTTTCAACAGTGTGGTGAGCTCGCCTTTCGCCGTCAGCGTCATCACCCCGTTGTGCTCTGGGTCGGTCAGGTAGACGGTGCCGGTGTCGTCGGTCGTGATTCCATCGCTCACCGTCTTGTCACCGACCACCTCGACTCGCTCGCCGAGCTCGGCGTCCGACAAGGTCGCATCATCCAGATCGGTG
>JAUVCD010000371.1 GCA_030590865.1 Myxococcales bacterium
AAATGACTGAGGTCAGGATGACATTGCACCGTCACCAGATGCCAGTAGTCGAGCCCGGCGCGGCGAACGGCCTTGTCGTCGATCCTGAACCCCAGCTGACCGACCAGATGAAGGGGACTTTGGAGCGCCCCGGCGAGCCGTGCGATGTTGCCTGTGTTCTGAGGGATCTCCGGATCCACCAGCACAATCCGTAGCGGGGGGGTCAAGGCTGGAGCACGCAACCGGGGAAGATCATCTTTGGCCATCGGTGCGGGATTATAAGCAACGCTTGACCCGCTGCGAGCCAAACCCTAGCCTCGGCATCGGTATCTGATGCGTGTTTTTGATAACGCGGGGACCCTCGTTTCCCACGAGATGGGTATCCCAAAACTACTCGTTGGCGCGGCGGTGGCGCTCACCGCATTGGTGACCAGCGGCGACGTGCTGGCCGACAGCATGGACCCAGCGCTGGGTCGACTGGTCATCGATGACCAGTGCCGCACCAGTGGCCCGAGCGGAGGTGAGTTCTACGACCCTGCCTCCAGCTACCGCCGCTGTCAGCCAAACCATGCCGCTTTCGCCAAGCTGGTCGCCCAGCTCGGCACGGCGGTCGCTCCGCTAGCCTCTCACCCGGCCCGCACCACCGGCTTCGGTGGCTACCGGTTCGGCATCCAAAGCGCCTTCACCACCATCGACGGTGACGCCCACTACTGGCAGCAAGGGACTCAAGGCCCGCCGGATGAGAGCTCGGGCTATGCCTCGGTAAGCAACATCGACCCAGACGGCATGTTGCAGATGTACTCGCTCACCCTCGCCAAGGGCTTCCCCTTCGGCGTCGAGCTCGGCGGGGCCTTTGGCTACTTGGCCAATACGGAGATTATCTCGGGCGGTGGCGACATCCGCGTCGCCTTGTTCGAAGGCTTCCGTGAGAGTGTTCCAGGCTTCTTCCCCGACGTTGGCGTCGGCGGTCAAGTCCGCACCATCACCGGCACCTCGGAGCTCAAGCTGACGGTCGCCTCTTTTGATGCCGAGATTTCCAAGCCCATCCCCATCGCCGGCACGCTGACCGTGCATCCTCACATCGGCTACCAGCTGCTCTGGATTTTTGGTGATTCCGGTCTCATCGACCTGACGCCGAACACCGACCCGGTCACCCATTGCGGCTACAGCGGCGACAACAATCCCGCGACGCCGGATCCAGACAAAGATGGCATTTACGACGGCCAGCCCGTCTGCGCGCCTGGCAACTCGAGCGCCGACTTCAACAACAACGTGGTCTTCAACAAGATCCGACTCAATCGCCACCGCCTGACCTGGGGCGTCCAGCTGCGCTACCAGATGATCAACCTGGGCGTGCATATCCTGACCGACGTGGCCGATCCGGCGGCCGCCAACGACGGCGACACGGTGATCGAAGAGCAAGCCATCGACCCAAGCGATCCCAGTGGTCGCACCCGGTTCTCGCTCAACAAGCTGGACGACGATCCGCGAACCGACGGCGACGATTCAGTCAAGAAGCAGTGGACGATCGCCATCGAGCTCGGCGCCCAATTCTGAGTCTGCCGCTCTGAGTCTGCCGCTCTGAGCGACGCTGTCTAAGCGACGCTGTGCTGACCGTTAGTGGGTGGGCGGCAGGGTGTACCCCAGCTTCGAGACAATCGCTCGGAAGGTCTTGTCTTCCTGGCGCGCGCGCAGAATATGCTCGACGAACTTCTCGTGGTTGCCGTCGAGCGCCGCCGCGTAGGCCCGCTCGCTGTTCGCGAGCACCAACAACAGGTGGGGATGGGCCGGAACCACCGACTTGGGGACCTCCATGGTGCGCGCCGTGCGGCTGCGCGCCTCGGCGATGCCGTGGACGACTCGGAGCAGCTCCTTGTCGGTGCTGCGAGACAGCACCATGTCCCGCTCGGCGCGTGAGCCTTCGAGCAACAGGGCCGCACGGTTGAGATAGCTGCCCGACCAGGCGACGGAACAGAGCAGCACCAGCGGTAGGCTGACCAGGAGAGCGACGACAAATCGACGAATCATCAGGATCCACGCTTCTTGGCTCGGGGGAGCGGAGGAGCGAACACCTTAGTCGGCCCCTGGCCCGACGCAAGGCGCCGAGCTCCAGGTCCAGAGGCTTCCGCTTCCCCCACGCGCTCGCGCCCGCGCGCGCCCCCGAGCCCGATCGCGGTACTCGTCAGGATAGTTGTCGCATGCGTGTTCAGTGACTCTCGAGTCTCGGGGCTCGGCTCTCGGCTCTCGATTCTCGAGTCTCGGATCTCAGTTCTCGATTCTCGTTTTACTCGAATCTCGGGACAGACGCAGGTCGTGCTCGCTTGAGCTTCGAGTGAAACGAGAATCGAGAGCCCCGAGAATCGAGCTCATCGAGAATCGAGAATCGAGAATCGAGAATCGAGCTTGTCGAGAATCGAGCCCCGAGAATCGAGCCCCGAGAATCGAGCCCCGAATACGAATTTGCGCACCGCACGACAGTAAAAGGTATCCCTACCGACCACCGATCAAGGCTGGCTCCTCGGACTACTGGCCTTGACTGGCGCAGCGACTCGATAGGTCCAAGGCCGCCAGGGCCGCCCGCGCGGCAGCTTGTTCGGCAACCTTCTTCGACCGACCTGTGCCCCGTCCGGTCGCCGGCCGAACCTCAGCAGGCCCGCTAGCCTCGACGGCAGCGCTATCTTCCGCCGACTCGGCGACGATCACCTCGACGGTGAACGTACGAGCGTGAGGCGGCCCTTCCACGGCCGCGATGACGTAACAAGGGTTCGCGAGCCCGCGAGCCTGAGCTAGCTCTTGAAGCCGGCTCTTGGGGTCTCGCTCGATGCCACCGTTCTCGACGAGCTGAGCGAGCCGGCTCTCGAGCACCAGCCGACTCACCCGACGAGCCTCCTCGAACCCCTGGTCGAGATAGACCGCCGCGATGACCGCTTCCATGCCATCGGCGAGCACATTGGTCCGATGACGCTCGCCGGCCGCATCCGCGCCCCGTCCGAGCCGCAAGGCCGCGGCGAGATCGATGTCCCGAGCGCCAGCAGCCAGCGCATCGGCGTTCACCAAGGCCGCACGCATGACGGTCAGCGCCCCTTCGTCAACCTCAGAGAAGGCCTCCATGAGCAACTCGCTCACACACAAGCCGAGCACCGAGTCACCGAGAAACTCCAATCGCTGATTGTCCGTCTCGTCGCTGCGGCGCCGCTCGTTGGTGTAGCTCGGGTGGGTCAGCGCTTCACCCAGGTGGGGGAGGTCCCCGTCGAGGCCAAGCCGCTGTTGGAGCTCTGCCGCTGCTTGCTCCCATGTCACCGTGGCGCTCGCCATGATCGTGCTCGAACTGGTAACGGCTGTGCTCGCCGGCGGCAAGGAGAGGACTGATTGGCTATGCTAGGGTCGACCCTCCGTGGAACAGCTCTACGCCTGCCCGTTCTGTCGCCAGCTCTTCACTCCAGGTGAAGTGAAGGTCTGCCCGGAATGCGGCATCGAGGTGAAGCCCCTCGCCGAGTTGCCCGAATCCCACGACGCGGCGCTCCTCGACATGCCGGTGCTCGAGGAAGCGCCGGAAGACGAGCTGCTCTCGTGGGCCTATCTGGGACGGCAGCGGGGCGCCCTCGTCATGCTCGCCGGCATCGGGATCGCCGTGTTCTTCGCGCCTTGGTTGCACGAGACAGCCCCGGAGATCCGAACCTGGTCAGGGTTCGAGTTTGCCCGCAACCTGGCCTGGATCTGGGCGGGCGGTATCGGCTGGTTCGTGATGCTGCCGCTGGTCCTCTCGCGACGAACCATTCGACAGATGCGCGGGGCGCGGGTTGCGGTGGGCTTCCTGGCGGCCGCGGTGCTCGTGACCGTCGGGACTCGCATCGCCTTCCCGCCTGAACCACACCCGCTGGTCGCCCTCCGGTACAGCTGGGGCTGGGGCATGCTCACCTCCGGCTTCTTGGCGCTCATCGCGCTGCTACTCGCCACGCGCTTCGGTGGCTCGCTGGCCGACATGCCAACCCAACAGTCGCGACAGGGCGACGAAACGATTCACTGACGGCGAAGGGCCACCCGTGGCGTCAGCGAAGGCGGCCAGGCGGCCCGCTGGGGCGCGGCGTGTTGGCCGCTGGATGGTGACGCCGACGCAACGTGCCTGGTCGGCGCCTCGGGTTCACGTCCCCTTGACCGTTGATCTCGACCTCGTCGATACGGCTTTCCAACAGCTCGGACACGTAGTCGTCCCGCAGCCGATCGAGCAGCTCTTCGGCCCGCTGCCGAACCTGCGTCTTGGAGAGCTTGGCGCGGATGGTGGACGCCTCCGACGCCAGCGTGCGCTCTGGTGTCACGTGGCTACCGCGGCGTTGGAGCACGATCCAGAAGTGGCCGTCTTCCACCGGCTGGGGCACGACCTCGCCGTTTTTCACCTCCAGCGCAGCCTTGAAGAGTGCTGGAGTGACCGAGACGTCCTTGTGGGCCGTCGAGCCGTCAGCCTTGACGAAGCCCAGAGCGCCTTTGCGCATCGAGGTCGACTTGTCGAGTGAGCGCTCTCGCGCCAGCTTCTCCCAGCCAGCGGTAGGATCTTTCAGGTATTCTGCGTCGCTGCCGATCAGCTTGATGATGTGCTCAGCCTCGGCCCGTTCCTTGACGACGATTTGCCACAGCTTGAGCCGCTCTTGGGACTGGTAGCGACTGCGGTGCTTGTCGTAATAGGCCTGGATCGCCTCGTCGCTGACCGTCGCAGCCTGCATCGCCTCTCGAGAGATGTCAGCGATGACCGCCCCCCTGAGCACCTCACGGATTCGGTCCCGCACATCGGAGCGCTGATCCAGCTTGTCGTCCAGAGCGCCTTGCACGAACAGCTCTACGTCGATGAGTTGGTCGACAAAGGCTGCCTGAACTTGAGCGTCCGTCGCACCCAACATCCGCAACTGAAACGAGGGAACCCGTGACAGCTGCTTCTCGATCTGCCCAACTGTGATGGCGCTATCGCCAATCCGCACGACCGCCCGATCCCCAGGCGCCTGAGCCACGGCCATCAAGGCAACACCGGTGCCCAGCGACAGGCCCAGAGCGGCAACCAGCCAGAGACGACGGCTGCGCCATCTACTGAACCGCGAGCGAGCGACCGTCGACCAGCTACCCCATGAAAGATCCCGATCACCCATCGCAAAGTCGTGTACGCGCCGCCGCCAGCGCGGTCAAGAGCCGGCCAGCGGGCGACTCCAAGCACCTGACTTCTTTGCGACTAGCCGCGGCGTCCGGCAGCCTTACCCAGTTCGACCCATTGGGCCCGCGCGCCCGCGTGATCTGGGTCCAGGTCCAACACCCGCTCGAAATCTTGCTTTGCCGCCGAGTCGTAACCCAGGCGGCGCCGCAACATGCCGCGATAATATCGACCGGCGAGGTGGTCCAGGTGAGTGCGCAGCAGATCGTCGAGATCGAGGGTCAGCACCTTGAGATCCGGCCGCGGCAGCTTGGCCCGAATCCACAGAGCGCTCGCCAGGTAGTCCGGGTTGTCGGGCTCGGCATCGCAGGCCTGTTGGCACAGCTCGAGTGCTTCACTCGGCCGCTTCTCCGCCAGAGCCACCAAGGCGCGCTCGTGCAGCTCACTGGGTGACCAAGTCGGCGCGGCCCGATCACGAGTCGGCTCGCCAGCCTCCGGTGGGGGCCGCCGATCGCCGGTCGACGGCGCTTCGAGCTCGGTGACCGCCTCGAGCTCTGGCTCAGGCGAGGCCTTGTCAGCCTCGCCGAGCTCGGTCATGGCCTCGGAGCGCATGGTCGCCGTCGGAACGGCCGAAACGGGGACTTCGGAATGGTCAGAGGCCCCCTCATCTGGCGCCCCTGCTGATGGGACGGTCGCAGAAAGGTCAACGGCGGCCTGGTCATCGGACGGCTTGACAGGCCGAAGCCCGCTGGTGTCCCCATCGGCGGGGCCATCTTCGGACGGCTTCGCCACCGCCGCGATGCAGCGCGCCCGGGTCTCTGGATCGGCTAGCGTCACAAAGGCGTCACTGATGGACTCATAGAGCTTCTTCATGCCGGCCCGCAGCTCCGGACGCTTCTTGGGACAGTGATCAGGATGCCAGCGGCCGGCCGCTTCGTAGGCCTGCCAAAGAAGCTCGGTCACCGCGCGCTCGTCCTTGCCCTCCAGGGTGGCCGGCTCGATGCCCAGAAGCGAAAACTCCGACTCTCGGTCGAGTCTCGCCAAGCGGCTCTCGATCCCGTGGGCTACCGACGAGCTCTTCACGGCCTGGGCCATCACGTCGCCCTGCTCGGACGTCCTGCCCTCGCTCGAGGGGCGGCTCTGCGACTCGCCCGTCCCCGGCAGGTCGGGCGCCGCGCCGCGGAACGTCACCCGACGGAGTTGGATGCGCGCGACACGACGAGCCGGCTTCTCCCCCCCCTCATCGCCACCCTCCGATGAGCTGGGGGCACTATCGGCGACCGAGGAGGTCGAGGGTTCGGTGCTGAGCGACTCGGTCGGGTCCGCCGTTTCGCCGACCGGTGAGACATCCAGATGGCGGGTAATGGTCAGCAGGTAGAGGATGCTACGCACCACCTCAGGCGGTGCGATCTCGCGGGCCAGAAGCTCGCTCATGGTGGTGCGATCGGCGGTGATGACGCCGATGACGCGCGCCGCATCGCCGGTGAAGCCAAAGCGACTCAAGGTCACTTCAGGCCGCAGCTGGAAGGTCGAGGAACCGAGCTGCTCCAGGGTCGCGGCCATCCGGTCGGGGAGCTCGCCATGAGCACTGAGACCCGCCCAAAGCACCCGCAGCGTGTCGAGCCGAGTGCCGTCGGGCAGGTCCACGAAGGCCTCGAACTCTGGCGTGAAGGTCCACTCGGTCTCGGTCGGGAAGTCGAAGACCCGGACCAGCCGCCTGAGGACCTGCAACACCAGGGCGCGCTTCAGGGTCCGGTCGTCGATGACCCCTTGGCCGATGAGGGCCTGACCCAGCAGCTCATCCGAGCTGAGGGCCAGCTCGAGCTCGCTCTCCATGACGACGCCGGCTTCCACGAGCAGCGCGCCGAGATTGGCGTGCTCGTCCGGTACCAGCACCCGGCTGACGAGGCCGCGATCGATCTGGATGACGTGCAATAGGTCGAAGGGCGGCTCGATGAAGATCGTGCCGCTCCAGCGCTCATCGAGCGCTCTCACGAGGAGCTGCGTGAATGACAGCTGGGCGAAAGTGCCCTCGTGATCGCTGTCCACTGGACGCACGAAGCGACACTACCACGGCTGGTGGTGGTACGGTCCCTTGCATGTCGCGCGGCCACATTCTTGTCGTGGATGACGAGCCCTCCATCCTCACCACCCTCCAGAAAACGCTCTCCTACGAAGGCTACAGCGTGGATGTGGCCGGTGGCTTTCGGGTCGCGGTCGACAAGCTGAAGAAGTGCAGTTACGACCTGGCCTTGTTCGACGTCGCCTTGCCTGATGGCGACGGGGTGGAGCTGCTCGAGCAGCTCCGTGCCGGGGGTAGCGATCTGCCGGTGCTGATGATGAGTGGTCATGCGGGCTACGATGCCGTCGTGCGGGCCATTCGACCGCCGCTGGGAGCCCGCAACTTCCTCGAGAAACCCCTGTCGACCGAGAAACTGCTGCTCGACCTCGAGGAGACCCTGGGTCGGGTCCGGGCGGAGACGGAGGCCAAGGCGCTTCGCGCTCAGGTTGGAATCGACAGCGACTTGATAGGCGAAAGCCCGCCGATGGTTGCCTTGAGCGACCAAATCGCCCGAGCCGCCAAGGCCCAAGCCACAGTCATCATCCGCGGAGAGCGGGGCACCGGCAAAGAGCTGGTCGCCCGGGCCATCCACCGGGAGTCAAAACGAGCCCGCGGACCGCTCGAGAAGATCAATTGCGCTGCCATCCCTGGGGAGCTCATCGAGAGCGAGTTGTTCGGCCACGAGGCCGGGGCTTTCACTGGCGCGACCAAGCAACGGCGAGGCAAGTTCGAACGCGCCAGTGGGGGCACCTTATTTCTCGACGAGGTGGGCGACATGCCCCTGCCCATGCAGGCCAAGTTGCTCCGGGTTCTCGAAGAGCGAGAGATCGAGCGGGTCGGCGGCGGCGACACCATCACGGTGGACGTACGGGTGGTGGCAGCCACCAACCGGGACCTGGAAGCCCTCTGCGCCGAAAACGCCTTCCGTGCTGACCTCTACGATCGGCTGAACGTGCTTCCGCTCCACCTTCCGCCGCTCCGCGCCAGACGAGAGGACATCGGACTGCTGGTCCGCCACTTTCTCGCCATCGCAACGGTCGCCAACGACCGCCCTGGGATGGCAATCAGCGACGGGGCCCTCCAAACGCTGTCGGCCTACAGCTTCCCGGGCAACGTCCGGGAGCTGCGCAACATCATCGAGCGACTGGTGATCCTCACGCCTGACGAAACCATCGGCGAAGGGGATGTCGCCACTTGCTTGGGCGGAGGACTCGGCCACAACGAAGGGGCCCAGTACCGACCCGGTGTGCCCTTTCGGGTCCTGGTCGAGGAAAGCGAGCGGGCCATCATCAAAGAAGCCCTCCGGCACCACGACGGCCAAATGGCCGCCACCGCCCGAGCCCTCGGACTCGAGCGCAGCCACCTGTACAAGAAGTGTCGCGCCCTCGGATTGCGGGAGAGCAAATAGCGGGGGAAGTGATGACCGGAAGAGCTGCCGGCTGACGCCTGGGCCTGGTGGCAGCGGTGCGCCGCGCTGGCCAGCTGAGAGTCCGGGCGCTACGTTTCCGCAACGCGCCGTTGCGCGTCCGCCATGGCCTCCGACCCGCGAGACAAGTTCTTCGATACTGCGCGCATCGCCGAGCGCGTGGAGACCACCGCAGCGCGGGGTGGTCGTCTCACGGCCGTCGCCCAGACGGCGCGCTCGCTGCTCGATGTGGGGGCTACGCTGGTGCTGGTGCGTCTTCTGACGCCGCAGGACTTCGGGCTCGTAGGCATGGTCACCGCCGTGACTGGAGTCGTTGCGCTTTTCAAGGACATGGGTCTGTCCACCGTCACGGTTCAGCGCAAGACCATCGGCCACCAAGAGGTCACGGCCCTGTTGTGGATCAACATTGCTGTGAGTGCGGTCTTGCTCTGCGTGGTGGCGGCGCTGGCCCCGGCGGTCGCTTGGTTCTACGGCGAGCCGAGGTTGACCGAGATATGCCTGGCCCTCTCGGTCACCTTTCTGATGGGCGGGTTGGCCAACCAGCACATCGCGGTGCTGCGGCGACAGATGCGTTTCGGATCCCTCGCCATCGTCGAGACGGCAGCGATGGCGATTGGCATCCTCGCCGGTCTCTTCGCCGCGTTCAGTGGTGCCGGCTACTGGGCGCTCGTGGTGCGGAACATCGCCACCGTGGCGGTGAACCTCGTGGCCGCCTGGATCGCCTGTCCATGGCGACCT
>JAUVCD010000872.1 GCA_030590865.1 Myxococcales bacterium
TTGTCGTCCAGACCGTTGCAGAGCTCAGTCGAGGACTGGACGTTCTGCCCGCACAACAGGCTACCGCCCGTGCAGTGCATGGTGCCCGCCGCACAGACGCCGGAGAGACCTGTTTGGCAATTACCGCCGCCGCCGGGATCATTTTCGTCGGTCTGGGTATCGCAATCGTTGTCGAGCCCGTCGCAAAGCTCGGTGGTCGGTGTCACATCGCCGGCGCAAGTGTCCCATTGGCCTGCGGTGCAGACTTGGGTGCCATCCTGGCATTCGCCGATGTTCTGGGTAGCCGGTGAGCCGGTGTAACAGCTCTGCTGGGACTCGTTCACACAGGAGCAACCCTCGTCGACCTGCCCGTCGCAGTTGTCATCGGTGCCATCGCAGGTCTCGCCGTTGGGGCTCGGATCGCCGGGCAAACACGGCACCGGCGTGCCGTTGTCGCATGAGTCGACGGTGCTCTGGCAGATGCCCAGCCCACAGGTGACGGATCCGAAGCCCTCGTCGATCTCACCATCACAGTTGTTGTCCTCGCCATCGCAACTTTCGTTGGAGGGCAGACCCTCGTCGAGGCAGTCGCCCCAGGCGCCTTGCAGCGTGCAGGTCTGAAGGCCGGGCTGGCAAACGCCGATGCCTTCGAGCTCTGGATCGCCGCTGTAGCAGGCCTGCGTGTCGCCTTCGATGCAGGGGCAGTCCTCATCGACGTCTCCGTCGCAGTCATTGTCGAAGCCGTCGCAGACTTCTTCTTCAGGGACACAGCCGCCACCGCCTTCACCGCCCCAACCTCCTGGATCGATGGTGTTGCCTGCGCCACCTGTGCCGGAGGATGTTGGGCCGACTCCCTCTGCATCTGAGCCGCAGCCGAGCGGCGCGACCCCGAGTGCCCCGATGGCGATCATCAACAGACCAATCCAAGACGCTCGCATGCCCATATGTCTTCCGATCTCCACGCAATTGCTCCCACTTTCAATGGTCGCAGATCGGCGCGCTGTAAGGGAAGTCTAAATAGTTCCCGCTCTAGGGCTTCGGGTGGCTCAGCAGGAACTCCATCAGCTGCACGCGGAAGTCGGGTCCCAGAGCTGGAAGATGAGCACCCTCCTCGATGGTCCACAGTTCTGCTGAGCCGCCAGGATCGCAGTCCTCGTAGCGGGTGACGGTGGTCTCGTCGCCCTCCAGGCCCGACTCGAGGTCCAGGGGCGTGCCCGTAGTGGGCGTCGGGCTGCACCCGTTGTGCGCCGCCCAATACTCGACCGACTCAACCGCCCCTGGGTGATTGCGATCACCACTGGCGCCCTCATAGGGCACGCTGTCGTCGGCGGTGCCGTGGATGTGCAGCACGTGCACGGGCTCGCTGGCACCGCAGTCGACCGGGTTGTCGAACATGGCGCCTGCCAGGCCCGCAATGGCAGCGACCCAATCCGAATGGTCGCAGGCCATCCGATAGGACATGAAGCCGCCGTTCGAATGGCCTGTGAGGGCAATCCGCTTGGCGTCGACGTTGTATGCCTCTTGGATCTCTTCGACCAGGTCGCGCAGATAGCCCGAGTCGTCGACGTTGGTGTCGTAAAAATCGCAGCAGGCGTCGGTGGCGTTCCAGAAGCGTTTGCCCCCCTCGTCGACCGTCCCGTCCGGGTAGGCATAGAGTGCGCCGTGCTGCTCGGCCAGCGGCCTCAGGCGGAACAAGAGCTCTTGCAGCGCCCCCCCCACGCTGTAGCCGTGCAGCAAGATGACGAGCGGGGCCGGCACCGCTGGGTCGTAGTCCGGCGGGACGAACAGTTCGACCGGGCGATCGCCGCCGAAGGTCGTCGGTAGCGGGCCGCTCCCGCCAGCGGCCGTCGATGGGTCTGTCTCATCGGAGCAGCCCGCGAGGGTCAGGACGACCAGGGATGGGAGGACGAGGCGCCAGGGAGTCATCAACCAAGTTGTACCCCATTGCTGCAGCGAGCGCCTGCGGAGGCGTCACGGTTGAGGACGAGCTCGAGCGTCGAGGACGAGTTCCAGCTCGTGGTCGAGTTCGCCGTCGAGTTCGCCGTCGAGTTCGCCGCCCTAGAAGTAGAAGCGCGATTCGGCAAAGACCATCAGCGGCAGCAAGCCAAGCTCACTTTCAACGGTCACCATGTCAGGGGGGGGGGCGGCGGTCGGCGTCTTGCCCCAAGGCACGAGCACGCCGGCCACGAAATCGGACTCGTCGGCCACGCTGTAGCTCAGCGATGTCATCGCCAGGCCGGACAGGTCCTGAGGATTGAAGATGCCCGACACGGCCACTCGCAGGATGGGAATGATCTCGCCGCCCATGCTCGCCCCGACATAGTGGCGACCCATGAAGGTCTGGTCATCGGGAAAGAGCGTGCCCATCCGGCCGAGGTAGCCCGAGGGATCGGCGGCGCCGTCAGAGACGAAGGCATATTCGGCAGCGATGGTGGCATTGTGCCACTGCAAAGGGACGTCGAGCCCGGCGGCCAGTCGCCCGTGGACGTCGTTCCGCCCTGTCGGTCGGACTTCGCTGCTGTCGAGGGTCGCGTCGCCATCGGCGTCGGCAAAGCCCAGGTGACCTTCACCTCGCAGATTGAGCGGCCCTAGCTCGCCCTGGTAGGACAGGCCAGCAACCCACCGCTCCGCCAGCTTGCCGCCCAGTAGCGCCCACTCGAAGTCCCACCAGACGGTGCTGGCCCGGGCCAATAGCGCGCTTCGCCCCCACGCAGGCTCACCGCCTTGGCGGAACCCCGCCACCTGCACGACCTCGAGGCCCGACATGGGACCGAGGGCCAGATTGAGCCTCAGCGCATCGACGCCTGGCTTGTAGATCGTGTTGATCGCCGTGGGAGAGAAGGGCGCAAAGAAATCATTGGGCGTGAAGATGTTGGTCACGCTGTAGTTGACCGGAAAACGACCGGCGGTGAGCTTCAACGGCTCAGCCAGGGCATCGAAGCTCAGTCGGTCGATGCCCATGGACCCGCGCAGCGAGCCCTCCTCCCAGAAGCCCCAAGTGAGCAAGTCGCTACGATAGGGTGTGGTGGCTTCGAAAGAGCCGGCGCTGGCGAAGGCACCACCCAACGCGCCCAGCGGCTGGCGGGACAGGTCGACGAAGAGGTTGGCGTCGTAACGCCAGATCTCACCCAGGTCGCCGGTCAGCAGCAGGCGCGTGATACTGCCGAGCAAGCCGTCGTCCTCCTGGGGCAAGGGCGGCGGCATGTCCCGGTAGTGGAGGAAGGCCCCCGTCAAGCGCTGGCTGCCGATGGCGTCGATGGTGACGTCG
>JAUVCD010001079.1 GCA_030590865.1 Myxococcales bacterium
GCGGCCACCCTCACCGTGCATCGACACGCTCTTCTCCCCGATGCGACCAAACAGGTACACCGCCTCGCGCTTCGGTTCCGCAAGAGCGTGATCGAGTTCATGCTCCATGTGCCCCTCGAGCGTCTGACGCATCGCGTCCTCCGCGCCGAAGAAACGATCTGCCGGCACCGCTCCATCGATCCCCTGGTGCGGCCTGAAATGGTTGTAGTGCTGGATGAAGTGACCCATCCGCATCTTTGCCTCGACCAGGTCGTTCATACGCACCCGCTCCCACAGCTCGGAGTTCACAGTCGCCCAGAAACGCTCGGTCTTACCGAGCGTCTGCGGGTGGTGTGCACGTGACACCACGTGCTGGATGCCCTCCTTATGCAGCAGCTTTTGAAAGCGGCTCTTGCCGCGCCACGCAAAGTACTGGCGGCCTTGATCGGTCAGCACCTCCTGTGGTTTGCCGAAGCGGGCGATGCCTTCGAGCAGGGCTTCAATCACCAGCTCGACACGTTGATGGGTCGCCAGCTGCCAGCCGACGATGTATCTCGAATAGTCGTCGAGGAAGACCGTGAGATACAGCCGTCGACCCGTCCGCGGCAGCAGGAAGCTGGTGATGTCCGACTGCCAGAGTTCCCGCGGCTTCGAGCGCTCGAAGCGGCGCACGATCGGCTTCTTCTTGCGCGGCTTCTTCTTAGGCTTCGGCGGAGGGTGGAGTTCCGCCTCCTTCAGCACTTTCTTGACCGTCGTCGCTGACACCTTCTTACCCTCGTGACGGAAGAGCCAGTCGCGGACCTTGCGCAGTCCAAAGCTCGGGTTTTTGCGCTTCGTCTCGCGGACCTTCTCCTTCACCGCCTCCGGCGTGGCGTTTGGAGGTGACTTGCGGTTGCCAGACCTGCGCGACTCGAGGCCCTGCGGCCCGCCCTCGCGGTAGCGCTTCAGCCAATTGCTCATGGTCGAGCGGCCGACGCCCCACACGCGGCAAAAGTCCTCCATCAAGAGACCAGAGGTCGCGTACGCCTCGACCGCTTCGCGGCGTTGCTCCGGGGTGTACGCGCCGCGGCGGCGGCCCTTCTTGTTGCGGGGGTTTGGGCGCGGCTCGAGGCCCGCCTCGCCCTCTTCATCGAAGCGCTTGCGCCAGGCGCACAGCGTCGATGTAGTCAGCCCGTGCTGCGTGCAGAAATCACGCATGCCCGACGGACTTGCGGCGTACGCACGCAGGATCGCGAGCTTCTGCTGCGCGCTGTACTTGGTGTTTGCGGCGGGCGGGGTCGCCCGCTCCGCGGGCGCCGTCCGGTCCGCTTCCGCGGCCCTCCCGGAGCCCGCGGACTGCTGCGTCTGATTCTCTCTTTCGGGGTCCATTTTCGTCTCTCTCCTGCCCCCTGCTGGGGGCGCTGAGAGGCAAGAATTGGCCCCTGGACTGCTAGGTCATATGTAAAGGAGTTTCGTTACACGGGACACAGTCATCCACAACACAGTTGTTGGCAACGGCTCTCAAGGCACAACGAACCCGTACAACCTGATCAGCGCCGCAGAGTACTCGATTGAATTCTACGAGAACCTACTCTCAACCGGCCTACAGATCTGTCACTTCGAATACGATGATCCGGCCGGCGTCGAGGACTATGCGACCGTTGTGTTCAAGAACATCCTCGATACTGCCGGCCAAGGGACCGAGGACTTCGGGCCAGAGTTGCGAGCCAGGTTCGGGAAGGCCTACCTGACTGTAGCTCCGATTCCGACGCCCACCCCCCTGGACTTGGGAGTCGACTCGAATCGTGCATTGTTGGCATCGGGTTTTGCTGCACCTTTCAACTCAATACAGGACATCGTGCCCTACCTGTACGGAACACCAAACCTGTCGC
>JAUVCD010000916.1 GCA_030590865.1 Myxococcales bacterium
AGGCTGCAGCAAGGTCAGCAGGTCATTCGGAGCGCAAACCTCCAGACGAGCCTCCGGATCTACACTGGAAGCAGCATTCCGGACCGACCACCTGCAGGCTTCATCGAGGCGCAGCCAGCCCACAAATTCACCGGGGTCGATCTGGGCGAGCTGGCCCTCCTGATGCGGTCAGCGGCCCATGAGCTGTATCACGCCATCGACGGTGACAGGACGCGCTGAGAGAGCAAGGTCCAAGAGTCAATCACGTCCCGTTTTCGGTCAAATCACTTCTCGACCATCGCGTCAGTAAAGAGCTCGCCGGCCAGGGTCTTCATCCGGGCCTTGAGCATCGGGCTCTTGAAGACCGACGGTCGGACCAAGGCGCCGCCTGCGAGGGCGGCGTCGTGGCTGACCGTACCGTCGGCGGCGATGGTGTAGCCCGAGGCGACGATACCGCTGCGAGATTTGAGGGACACGAGCACCAAGTCGTAGCCTGTCTTGCGGTCCGTATCGTAGAAGGTCCAGGCGATGCCGTTGCGCTGGAAGTAGGCAAACTCGGCGTCGAACTTATCGTCCTTCACCCGCTTAGTGATGTCGATCTTGTCCCGCGGGCCGAACAGGCCGCTGGAGCGATCCAGATCGACCAGATAGCCGTCGCTGCCCCGACCCACGATGGCGACGACGGTCTTGGGGGCAGCCTTGAGGTCGAGCAGGGTCATGCCGGTGCCCCGGTGGTCCTTCACCGGATCAGGGAAAGAGCCGAGCCCATCGCCGTCCTTGGCCGACATGATGGCGAGCATGCCTCGCTGCACCATGGATCGGACGCCCTCGGCATGGTCCTTCTTGGTCATCAGATCAGGACGGATGAGCTTGCGCCCCACGTGCTCTGGTGCCGGTGTGGTGCCCCCCGAGGCATCGAGTCGCAGGGCCTTGGCCGCCGCATAGACCCGCGCACCTGGCGAATGGAGCGCCAGGTCGAACCGGTGGTCATCATCGGTATCGTAGAACACCCACATGTGGGTGCTCTGACTGACGATGGCCATCTCGGCATCGAAGCTCTTGCGGTCCGCCTTGGCCATCTGAAAGCGCATGCTCAAACCGGGCACGAAGCTCTGATCGGCGTCGAGCAGTAAGCGTTTGCTGAACGGGCTGGTGATGTCGATGGCGTCATTGCGTCCATCCTTGTTGAGATCACCGGTCTTGGCGGAGCCGAAGCTGCCAATGGGGTCAGGCAGCGTCTGACCGAGCGGAACCGGTGCGTCGGTGTAGCGAGCTGGAAAGGCTGCCCGGGCGATCCTGGCGAAGCGCTCGTGAAGCGCCTTGTCGGCGAACAAGCCGGCCTGGAAAGGCTTGGTGTTGGTCCAGGCATCGTGGCGGCTGAGCTGCCCGTCCTCGCTGATCTTGTAGCCCGCCTTGGTCAGCCCCCGGGTGCCCTCGTCATAGAGCAGCGCGTCGAATTTTCCGTCGTTGTCCGTGTCGTACCAGATGAGCACGTTGCGCTCGAGCTGCAGGTAGACCGCCTCGGCATCGAAGTCTCGATTGTCGAAAACGTCATTCAGATCGGGCAGCTTCGACTGAGTCTTGAAGCTGTTCTGGTCTGCATCGAAGAACACCGCCGTGCTCTGTCGCGGGCAGAAGGCGCAGGGCTTGCGACCCTGCATCATCAGCACGTCCACCGACCCGTCGAGATCGGCATCCTCGTAGCTCAGATCGCCACCACCCTCGAGCCAGGGATCGGGCAAGAGCTGTCGCGGTTGCTTCGGGCGCTCTTTGGCAAACTTGCGCAGCTCGTTGAGGTGGACGTGAAAGCTGAGCAAACCGCCGGTCTTGCGGTCACTGTTGGTGAACACATTGAGCCCGATGAGCTCGCCGCGGGCGTTGAGCAAGGGACCGCCGCTATCGCCGGGCAGAATGCTGCAGGTCGACTGGATCACCATCCCGAGGTTCTTACTATCGATGTACTTCTTGAACGCTTTGCGGGCCTTGCGACCTGGCTCATCGTCCTTGAAGCTGGCCAGCTGGGACAGGGCCTCACTCAGCTTGCCCATCGCCGAGATTTGCCCGCTCTTGAGGGCCCACAACATGCCGGCGCCCGCGTGGCCGAGGGCGACGACTGGGTTGCCAGGAGCAGGCTTGACCGTGGCGATCTTCACCGACGGCAGTTTCTTGGGCGGGTCGATGATCTTGAGCAGCGCCAGATCGCGGAGCTTGTCGGCCTTGTAGACTTGGGCCTCGTACTCCTTGTCGGTGCGCTCCATCGCGCCGGTGTCCTTGGACAGCTTGCCCAGCAGGATGTTGGCCTTGTACTTGAAGTCCTCGGCCTTGCCGGCGGCGATGACATGGTGGTTGGTCAGCACCCAGCCGGCGGGATCGATGATGACACCGCTGCCGAGCCCGCCGCCAACGCGCACAATCACGGTAGCCGGAGCGGCCGTCTTGTAGATCTCGGTGGCCGTCTTGGGCGGTCCCAAGTTCGTCTTCACCTGGTCCAGGGTGTCAGCCGCCAACCCGAGGCGAGCCCGCCGGTCCAGCAGCTTCTCGCTGCCGACCCGAGTCTTGCCGGTCGGCAGCTCATGCTGCATCGCCGCACCTGCCGAGGCCGAGGCGCTCGGCGCGCTGGTGGCTTTCGGCGCCACCGGTGTGCCCGTCCCACCGGGGCCGCAAGCACTCGACCACAGCGCCACCGACGCCACCCACACCAGGCCCCTCATCTGTTCAAAGGTCCGCATACCACCTGCTCCTGCCTGCTGCTCTTGCCCAAAAAGGCTGGCCCTCACCGTAGCAGAGGTTGGTCCCATAATTCGCGCCCCGTGGCTGGCGAGGTTATCGTGCCCCTGCGATGACTGGGCTCAACGTGCTCGTCGCCGTGACGGCCTTCCTCGTGATACTGGGAATCGCGGAGCTGGCGGTGCACCGGCGCAGATTGGCCATGATCCGTTACCGGATCCACGTCAATGGCACCCGTGGCTAGAGCAGCGTCACTCGCCTGATCGCCGCAGGTCTGCGGGAGGGCGGCATCACCACCTG
>JAUVCD010000831.1 GCA_030590865.1 Myxococcales bacterium
CGACGTACCTTTGTGCTGCTGTTGGTCGCCCTGCCTGTCGTTGGCTGCAATCCCACTTCTGAGGATCCCCCCGGCTACGTTCCCACCGCCACCGAACTCGCCGATGTGGCGTTGGGCGACCGCGCCGTCGGCTCCGCCCGGGACGCCTACACCGCTGCGGCTGAAGCGGACCCGACGGATTTGCAGGCTCACGCCGGAGCGGCGTTCACGCGCGCTGTGTTGCTGCCTGAGCATTCGGTCTTCGACGACATCCTGACCGCCTGCAGCCAACCGCCTCTCGACGTCGAGGGGCAGATCTTCAGTTCGCAGGGCGTTCTCGAGTATGCCGCAACGGATCAGCAGGGGACGAGCAGCATCACGTTGCAGCGCGGCACCAGCGCAATGACGCTGCAGCCGGCCGAATTCGAGCCGGACGGTATCTATTCGTCGTACCACAGCGGTGATTGGGGCAGCGAGATCGACGTCTGGCTCGAGGACCGTCGCGTCGGCACCAACGATGAGCGCATCGAGTTGGGGATGTACGTCGAGCCGACCGATCTGGCCTGGTTCGACGGTGCCACCATTAGCATCCCCTCGCCGGTCCTCGATGTCTGGCTGTCGATTACCGCCGATCCCAACTCGATGGCGAGTTACACCTGGATACAGCCGGTCAGCGGCAGCGTCACGGTCAATCAGGCGGCGGCCGCCGAGGGCGATGTCGTCGAACTCGTCTTCTCCAATGTGCGTTTCCAGCGGATGGAGAACGACGGCATGACCGACACGGTGGTCGAGGTCTTCGAAGTCAACGGCACCCTCGAAGATACCGTCATGAGTTCGTGGGAGCCGGCACCGGGGAGCGTGCCCTTCGACGATCTCGTCTTCCAGGACGGTCCACCACAGAAGTCAGAGTTCATTCAGGTGATTCAGGCGTGCGGCGCCGGCCTCAATGTCAGCTACTTGCAGTCCAAGCTCGATGAGCTCTTTGTCGAGATTCGCGCCATTCGTGCCCACCTCGACGCCATCGCCGACTCGTCCGATCCCAACGGCTTTGTCTGGAGCCTGCCGGCCGGGGCGCTCAACAACAGGATCGACGTTCCGATCGGAATCGTCGAGATCCACGCCCTGCGCGCCATGATTCACGCGATGGAAGGTGCCAACGAAGTGGTGCAGCAGTACGACTTCCTCGGCTCCGATTTCGTCGACCTGATCGCGGTCCTCGACCCGTACTACGATTGGAACTGCAGCGGCAGTTGTCCCAACGTCACCTCGCGTGTCGACCTCGATCCCGCTCTCGTCGGTGCGGATCTGAACCTCAACTTCTTGGCAATGAAGAGCGGCAGTCTCGACATGAGCGGCGCCAAGACGAGCTACGTGGCGGCCTTGATGGCGGTCAAGGATGCGCTGCAGGCCAGTCCCACCGCCAACGTGTTGTTCAACTTCCAAGATCCGGTCGCACTCCCCGGCACCGTCGAGATCATCTCCTTCGTCGACCTGTTGATGGCTGCCGCCGACGCTCCACAAACGCTCACCGACACGCCGGAGTGGGTCTTGCACCCGTCGCAGTTCTTCACTGCGCCGTTTGACCGCGCCTCGCTGCTCGCCGGCACCGGCGTCGCTGAGCTGTTCGACATCGTTGGCACCAACACGACGGCGGGTGAGGAAGACAACGGTTACGTCGACATCAAGCAGGCAGTGGTCGAGGCGATCGTCGAGACCTTCATCGACTGGCCACCCGGACCCGAGACGACCACCTACTGCCGCGACATTGCCGACTGCAGCGGCACCGACACCTGCAGCGGTTGGACCGATCCAGAGGGGGTCTGCTACGAGGACATGACGACGCCCTGCACCTGGAACGGCAATGAGTGTGGGTCGAGCTGGTGTCTGCAAGACGTCTGCGACGTGCGCGAGCCGGCGTTCTTCGACTACGACGTCGTCGATCAGGCCTACACCGGCGAACCACCGAGCTTCGTTGATGCGGAGCTGTGGGCCGAACTCGAGGACACCTTTTAATTAAGATGTAATCGTGTACCCGCCGTCGTTCGCTGGAGCGACGGCGGGTGCCGGCGGCGCGTTCGCGGAACGCGCCATCTATGCGCGGTTTTCGGCTCTCCTGCCATTCGTGTGGGTGAGTTTGCACCTCACAGGTTGAAATCCTTGATGACTGGCTGAAGGTCCAGACCAGTGCAGCAGAGCATGATCATTGCGATGACCGCATCGGCTGAATGAAAGCCGTAGGCGCGGCGGGTGAGCAAGCGTGCTTTGTTGTTGAGACCCTCGACAAGGCCGTTCGTCAATCTCCAGCGAATGTAGGCGATGATGTCATCGAGGTGTTTCCGGATCGTCTTCGCGACGCGCACAAAGGCGGCGAGCCGCGAACGACTCGCCCAAGAGAGCCAGGATTCGAGTTCGCGTTTGGCGACGTTCGGTTGACGACGATCCATAACGGCAGCAAAGCTCTCCTTGAGGAGGTAGGCGCGGTAGAGTCGGGCGTTTTGTGACGGCAGGGCCGACAAGCGTTCCTTCTCTTTCTGGGTCAGATTCCATGGATTCTTGAGTGTCGCCCAGCGAATGTTCTTGATGAGCTTGCCGTCGCCCGTGCCACGCAGTCGCTGCCATTCCTCTCTGCGTGTCTCATCGACCGCGTCGCTGACCAATGCCTGCACATGGAAGCGGTCGAAGATGAGTTGGGCGTTCGGCACCGCCTCTCGCACTGCCTTGATGTATGCGCCGCTCATATCTATCGTCACGGCCTTGATGGCTCTGCACCGTTCGTCACCGAGCTCTGCGAAGAATGCGGCTAGCGTCTCGGCATTCTTGCCCTCCTTGCCCCACACGATCCGCCTCTCGTCGTGGTCCGTCACCAGCGTGATGTAGTGACTATGCTTCCGGTAGGACAGCTCATCGACGCCGATATGCTGCAGCCCGTCCAGCGGATCTCCTGGCCTCTTCCGGTTCACCACGCGTTCGATGATTCGGCCAACGGTACGCCATGCGATTCCAAACATGTGTTGGATGGAGGTCTTGTCGCATCGCTGCGCCATGTACGTGACCTGATTCTCGAAATCTCGTGTAAACCGCGACAGCACGTCATCGGCCCATGGCACTCCTTCTACTACGATCCCGCAGCGTGGACAGATCACCCGACGCAATCCAAATTGCAGCAACACACGCACACCACCGAAATCCAAGTGCCGCCATAGTCGACTCTCCCGATGGTCGTATGCACTGCAGCCCCGTCGGCGACAGCCTGAACAGCGAGGCCGGCGCCATGATGGCCGCACGAGGATCACGAGGGCGTCATTCTCGGCGTGAAAGCCTTCGACGACGACATGTTTCAAACCCAAGAGTTTCTTGAGTAGAGTCTCTGCGCGCACGGCGGTTCACCTCCTCATCACGTCTTAGCGCCGCGATGATAGGTGATTTTGCCGTGCGCACCTCCTGCCCCCTTCCCAACCTACACAGTCGGCCGTGCTGTGGATCCTGGCGCGTTTTCAGGAGTATTGGTCACCCACACGAATGGCAGGAGAGCC
>JAUVCD010000198.1 GCA_030590865.1 Myxococcales bacterium
CGTGAATGCCAAACTGGGCCATGAAGCCACTGATGGTGCGGAAGAAGGCAACGTCGTCGTAGAAGCCGATGGTGACCAGGTTGAACAGGCGATCGGCCCCATGGGGCGACCATGCCCGCAGGCAGTCTAGATCGACGTTGCCTTGGGTCGTTTCGAAGCGCACCCGGAAGGAGCGCGGGGCGGTTCGGGTAGCCTTGGTGGGATCCCCCAGATCGGGATGGGTGGAGACCGGGAAGGGGCCCTTGGCGGCTGGCGCCGTGGGCTCGGCGGACGCCATGGCATCGTCATCGGCGCCACAGAGACGCAGGATGGTGGCGGCCGTCGGTTCAAAGGCGCTGGCGATGTGGATGGACCACTCGGCGCTCTGGATGGCGCGAATGCCGCCGCCGGCGGCCATCTCTTCCCCAACCCGCGCCATAACCTGGCCGTACTCGCGGGCCGCCCGCACATAGTCCACCCGTGCCCGACTCAAGGCATCGTCGTCGATCGGCACCGTCTCCGCTTGGGCTGCCGCGGCTTCCAGCCCCGCGGCGGTGGTCCGGACGCTAGCCGCGGCTTGGTGCGCCATAGTCCTGTTCAGCCGTGCGTTCCTTTCTGCTCGAACCACGGCCGTGAGGGCAGCGCAGGCGCGCTGTCGGCGGCGCTCCTGCTCCGGTGCGTCAGACATTATGCCGGTGGCGCTGGTAGCACCGTGATCGATGTCCACGACTTGCCCACCGCCATGGGTCGCACCAGGGCACTCGGTCCCAGCGACGCAGGGGGGCGGTGGGCTGGCGCCGCAGGCCACGGTCAGGAGCATTGGGGACACTGCCCACCAGGTCGCACGCCTCGCCATGGGGGAAGCGTAGCTCGGAACGAAGGCGGGCTGCTTTCGAAGTGCCCCTATTTGCGGAGCGACGGTCCTATGCGCCCCTCGACAAAGGCTGCATAGTGGGGCCGCCATGGAGCGGCTGCGCAACATCTGGCTCGTCGCAGCCTTCGATCTCCTGGAGTCATTGCGGTCCCGCAAAGCGATCGCTTTGTTGCTCCTGTACCTCGTCGCATCGCTAGGCGGTTCGGCCATCTTCATTCACGTGCTTGGCGAGCTGCGAGACAGCATCGGCCAGGAGCTTGGACTAATGGGGAGAATGGCGACGGCGGCGCTGCTCCAGAGCGAGGAGCTGGTGCAGATGATCGGCAAGCTCGTCGGGGACGAACCGCTGGCTCGTTCCTTGTTGTCGATTCCCGTGCTGGCGTTGTTCTACGGCTGGTTCTCGATGACCTTCATTCCATTGCTGGTGGTGTTGACCTCTGCCGATGCGATCGCTGGCGAGCTGGCGTCAGGGTCGGTTCGTTACACCCTGTTTCGGATCGATCGGCTGAGCTGGGCGCTCGGCAAGCTTCTGGGTCAGCTGTGCCTGATGGTCCTCGGCGTGGCGTTGGGTGCCGCCGGCTGCTACCTGCTCGGCCTGATTCTGCTCGACGGGTTCGAGCCCCTCGAGTCGGCCTGGTGGATTGCGCGCCTCGCAGGTCGATCGGCCTTCTACGGGTTCGCCTACCTCGGGGTCGCCCTCTGCGCTTCACAGCTGGTCCGCACGCCCGCCATGGCTCGCGGACTCGGCCTGCTACTGCTGTTCTTCTGCTGGCTCTCCGGCAATCTGCTCCAGTCACGGACCTTGACCGACTTGGCCCCCGCGGTGGTGTCAGGGGCTCGGAAGCTCTTCCCCAACGCTCATACTCTCGACCTGTGGCGCCCCGAGGTGCTCGACCGCAGTGTGGCGATGCTGGCTCTCGTGCTGATCGGACTCGGCTTCTTTGCCCTTGGCTTCTGGCGGCTGGCGAGGAGGGACGCATGAGCTGCGCGCTGGAGATCACCGGGCTGCGAAAGCGGTATGGCCGCACGGTCGCGCTCGACGGGCTGGACTTCAGAGTGCCTGCCGGTGTGATCAGCGGCCTGGTGGGCCCCAACGGCGCCGGCAAGACGACCACCTTTGGCGTCGTGGGCGGCTTCATCCGAGCCGACGCTGGCCGTGTCGACATCGGTGGCCGGGGACCCCATCGCCCCCGCCGCCACAGCGGCAAGCTGACGGTCTTGCCTCAAGATTGCGAGCTGAACCCTCACGTCTCGCCACGCCAGCTGCTGCGCTACTACGCGCGCCTTCAGGGCATGACCGCAGCGGCGGCGAATCGGGCCGCCGACCAGCGGCTCGAGCAGGTGGCGCTGAGCGAGCGCGCCTCGTCGCGAGTCAAGGAGCTGTCCCACGGGATGCGCCGCCGCATCGCAGTCGCCCAGGCGCTGCTCGGCGACCCCGAGCTCGTGCTACTCGACGAGCCCACCAGCGGTCTCGACCCGGCGCTCGTCGTGCGGATGCGCGAGCTGTTCGTCGCCCAGCGAGGACGCCGAACCCTCGTCATCAGCTCCCATAATCTGCAGGAGTTGGAAGCAACCTGCGATCACATCGTCTTCATCAAAGGCGGTCGCTGCGAGCGAAGCGGTACGCTTGCGGAGGTCACGCAGCAAGCGATGCTGATGCGCTACCGGGTCGAACGGGCGGTCCCATTGACCGATCTCGCAGAGGCTTCACCGGAGCTTCAGCTGGATTGGGAGGGCAACGCACTGATCGTGCAGGCTCCCTCGGGTTGGACAGCATCGCAGATCAACGGTGAGGTCGTCCCCCATTTGCTACGCGCAGAAGCCGGCTTGCTGGAAATCCGACAAGGCACGTCGTTGGAAGATGCCTATCTCGCAGGCACGGACGGCTGACAGCTACGTCACGACGTTGGACGAGGCGAAGCTGTCAACCCCATACCGTCCAGCCATTCGCCGAGCCGCCTCCGCGAATTCCTTCCGCAAACGCACCGGCTTGACCACCTCGATCATCGGCCCATGCCCCTGAAGCCACGTTCTGAGCTCCACCGTGTCGGGCACGGTGACTCGTAGTCGCAAATACTCTTCGTCATGGGCGGTCAGCTTTTGGTCCTTGCCCAGCGGCGTTTCACGCAGCGTGCGGGCCACCAGTTCGTGGACCAGCAGCTCGAGCTTGAAGGCTTTGCCGCAGCGGAACCCGAGACCCCCCGACTCGATGTAGCGATCGAGCCGGAAGCCCTTGGGCGGCACCACGCGCTCGTCGATGACTTCGGCGTGGCTCATCCGGTGAAGCAGCATTTGGCTGATGCTCTGGTACTTCCAGAAGGTTCCGACCAGCACCATGGTGCCGCTGCGCAGCACCAGGCCCAGCGGGCTGACCTCGTACTCGCTGTCGCTGTCCGCGCCCCGCTTGCAATAGTGCACAACCAGGCGGCGCTCTTCGAGCAACCCGGTGTAGACCGCCTCGAGCACGCTTGGCAGCACGTTGGGCGCCTGTAGCGGTTGGCCGCGAGGGGCGACGCGCACTTTGGCAGGCCACCGCGCCATCTTGGCGTTGGGGCTCTGGGCCAGCACTTCGCGGGCCCGCTTGAAGTGCGGGCCGAGGGCGCGGAAGGTGCTGTGCGGCAGCACGGCCGACAGATGCTCGCGCAACAGCTCGAAGGTGACGGCCGGGCCCACGCCCATGCCTGGGACCTCGAGCGAGGCGCTGCGTTCATTCCACGACCAACCATAGGGCTTGGAGCGATCGTCGCGCCTGAGATCGACGAACCTCCGGCTCAGCGCTTCCAGATCCCGCTGGATGCTGCGGCGGTGCACGTCGATGCCCTCCTGGGCGAGCAGCCGTTCGAGCCTTCCTGCGTCGATCTTGCGCGGTGACCGCGGGATCAACCGCAGCATGGCCCACTGGCGGTAGACGGCGTCGGATACCGGTGAGGGACGACTCATGGCTGCTGATGCTATGCGACAGGTTGTGTCGTAGCCAGGGCTTACGATGGAATCATGAGACGACGCCCCAAACGACGACGAGGTCAGCTGAGCTCCGACTCTGAAGAAGCCAAGAGGACGTTCACCGCCCCCCGAACGCATCTGGCCCTTTGGACCCTGCGGCTGCTGCTCAACCAGGAGTGTTACCAGCGGCTCTGCGACCGCTCGAACTGGCCGATGTCTGACGTGATCGAGGCGCTGCTGATCCCCTATGACCTGGCCAGAGAGGCCGAGGGGCCCGAGCTTCGCGAGCTGCTCGTTGGGCAGTTGCGCAAGCTGGAGCGCAACGAGCCAGTGCGGGACACCACGCTGTTTCGCAACATCAAACAGCTCGGTGATTTGCTCGGGCTCTCACCGGTGGACGAGCTGGTGCTCGCCTTTGTGGTGACCCTCGAGGTCGAGCAAGCGCTGCGCGACTGCCTTGGGGTGCACGGGACGCTGGGGCAGCGGCACATGTCCGACCTGGTCGCCGGTGCCATTGGGGTCACCCCCATCAAGGTCCGCCGAGCGCTCCGTCCGGGCGCTGTGCTGCTCGAGACTCGCCTGATGGAGGTCAAGAATGACGGCTACCAGAACAGCGGCCAACCGCTGACCATCATGGATGATCTGGACGTGCTGCTGATGCGCGAGCACGCCAGCGTCGAGTCGCTCTTGTCCTACTTCTTTCGGCCCTCACCCAAGACCGAGCTGACCACCGCCGACTTCTCGCACGTCACCGCCGACCTCGAGCTAATCACCCGTTACCTCGGTGCCGCGATGCGCAAGCGCGCCCGGGGTGTCAACGTGCTCGTCCACGGACCGCCTGGCACCGGCAAGACCGAATTGGTGCGGGTGGTCGCGGCAGCGCTCGATACGCCGCTATTCGAGGTGAGCTACGAGGGCGACGACGGCAAAGCCCTCGACTCCGAAAAGCGCTTCGGCGCCTACCGCCTGTGCCAGCGGGTGCTCGCCAAGGGCCCTCGATCCATGGTGCTCTTCGACGAAATCGAGGACGTCTTCCCCCGGCAATATCAGAAGTTGTTTGGGCTGATGACCAGCGGTTCTGACAAGGGGTGGACCAATCGGTTGCTCGAATCCAACACCACGCCGACGCTGTGGGTTGGCAACGATATTGATCAGGTCGACGCCGCCTTTCTGCGCCGCTTCGATCTGATCGTCGAGCTGCTATCGCCTCCGCCCAAGGTGCGGCGACGCATCCTCGAGACTCATTGCGGTGGGCTCAAGTTGGGCGACGACTGGCTGGTGAAGATGTCCGGCGATGAACGTCTTCACCCCGGTCACATCGAGCAGGCCGCGCGGGTGGCCAAGACCATCGCTCCCCGGAGTACCGACGAGACCGAACAGCTGCTCGCCCGGGTGATCGACGGCAAGCTGCGGGCCAATGGCCAAGCCGCCCCGGCCAGGCGAGCGCACTCCGACGCCTGCGCTTATGACCTGTCATTCGTCAATGCCACCTGTGATCTCGAGAAAGTCAGCGACGGCCTCGCCCGCAGCCACGCCGGCACGCTGTGCCTCTATGGTCCGCCGGGAACGGGCAAGTCGGCCTTCGTCGCCCACCTCGCCGACCGCTTGGGCTTGCCCCTTCACAGCCGACGTGGCTCGGACCTGATGAGCTGCTGGGTAGGCGGAACCGAAGCCAACCTCGCGCGCATGTTTCGCGAAGCGACCGCCCAGCAAGCCTTGCTCTTCCTCGACGAGGCCGACAGCTATCTCCAGGACCGCCGCCGGGCCGCCCACTCCTGGGAAATCACCGGCGTCAACGAGCTGCTGGTGCAGATGGAAGCCTTCGAAGGGATCTTCGTCTGCGCCACCAACCTGGTCGACAGCCTCGACCTCGCCGTCTTTCGCCGCTTTGTGCTGAAAGCGCGCTTCGACCCACTCGAGTCCGACCAGCGCTGGCGCATGCTCGAAGCGACGCTCACCAAGCTCGGCATCAAGCGCCCCCGCAACAGCGCCGTTGCGCCCCTTCGCCGCGAGCTCGACCGGCTCGACGGAATCACCCCAGGCGACTTTGCCGCCGTGGCCCGCCGAGTGAGCCTCTTGGGCGACACGACCGGGCCTGCTGAGTTCATCGCGGCTCTCGGCGAGGAATGTTCCTTCAAGGACTCGGCGCCACGGCGCGCTGGCTTTCTGGCAGCGGGGCCGCAATCGAAAAAGGTTGGCACTTGATTCGAAGGCAGACCGATCACTGCCAAGGACCGTGCTGAGCTGCGGGCGCTGCTTGGTCGATTGCGACGGCGGGATTATCTGCCGGAGCACAGCTGACGGGTAGCGACGGGCGGGTGCAGGCAACGTCTGCCGTGGGGCAGCCGCAGCGGTTGCCACCGAGTCGGCGATGAGCATACCGGTCATCGACGCGCTGCTCGCCGCCACGGCTCTCGAGGCCAGCCTCGCCGTGGTCACGCGCAACGCCGAGCACTTCGAGCGCGCCGGGGTACGGGTGGTCAATCCGTGGTGAGGCGCAGCAAGGGGTCCGCGAGCAAAGCTGGCAGGTGCTCGGCGCCGAGCGTTGGCGGCGAGTGTCCCCCTATCAGCGCGGTACCAGCTGGGAGCCGCTGCGGAGTCGCAACTCGGTGCTGGCGGCTGGCCGCGGACTGCGCCGGGCGCTTCGTCAGGGCATCGTGGCGCTGCGCGCCTTCCGCAAGGCCTACCGGGAGGCGCCTGCTGCCGTGCCGTGAGCCGTCGCCGACCGGCGAGCCTCTCGCTTTTTGAGCGCAACGGCGCGATGGCGTGTCAGGCACCTTTGCCGGCGCCACGAAGGCAGGTATCTTATCGAGTAGCCGTTCTTGCCGATTTCCTTGAAGGGAGGCCCTCTGATGGCTGGTGGTCGCGCCTCGAGCTTGTTGTGGGCGGTGCTGGGCAGCGCCATGCTGCTGGGCGCTGCCAGCTGTGGTCAGGATTTCATCGGCGGTTCAGGGGGAGGCGGCGGCGTGGCGGGCAGCGGGGCGGCGACGGGCACCGGTGGCTCCGGAACCGGAGGCGCTGGTGGCGTGAGCACCACCACCACGACCACCAGCGCTGGTGGTGGCTCCTCGGGACTGGCGCTCGGCGAGGCTTGCATCGAGGGTGGGGAGTGCGCCAGCGCGCTCTGTGTGGACGAGGTGTGTTGCGACGAGGCGTGCGAGGGCAAGTGCCAGGCCTGCCGGGCGGCCATCCACGGAGGCTCGGAGCCTGACGGAACCTGTGCTCCCACCACGTGGGGCGCTGATCCGGAGGACGAGTGCATCGACTACTGCGACGGCGACTCCGTGATGAAGGGCGCGTGCGACGGCGCCGGGCAATGCCAATGGGAAAGCTCGGAGTCCTGCTTCCCCTACACGTGCGACATCACCGGCAAGGTGTGCTTCGAGCAGTGCAGCGGCGAGGCGCAGTGCGCTGAGGGCGCGGCCTGCCACCAGCAGAGCAACACCTGCCTGCCGGTGACGAGCAATGGCTCGCCCTAGCGGCACCCACGAGCTACCCGCGCTCACCCAGCCGGCGGCACCGGCTCACAGCCGTGCGCTCCGTAGACGTACCACTCGAAGATCATCGAGTTGGTGTTGCCCGGACTGCACGTGACGCCGTAGATGCGCAGCCCCTTGGTGGTGGTGGGCGTGAAGTCGACCTGCACGTCGTCGGTCTCGCCGCTGAACGAAGCGACCGTGACCCACCCATCGCCGTCCCAAACCTGCACGTGCCCGGATTCGATGTTGCGGCCCGGCGATCCCGCACAGACGGGGTTCGTCGCGTTCTCCGTAGCGACATAGAGCGACGCGATCGACACCTCCTGGGGAAAGTCCAACTGGATCCACGTGTCCACCGAGTTGGGGTCGTTGTAGATCCAATGGTTCTGGCACGACTCAGCGCCAACGCCATCGTTCATCTTGGCCGGGCCCATGCCGTCAGTGCCACCGCCCGACGAGTCGGCGGTAGCCTGCAGCGCCAGGTTGTCGAGGCAGGCGCACTCATGGTCGTTGCTCGCGGTGCAGTCCTCCGGACAGCAGCCGTCTCCATCTTGGCAGGTCGAGACGGCCTCGCCCTGGCAGGATCCAGCCGCGCAGACGTCTGCTTCGGTACACGGATCGCCGTCATCGCACGGGCTGCCATGGTTGCCCGGCTCGACCACGCAGCCTTGCAGCTCTTCAACGCAGATCGCGTGCTGGCACGGGTCTGGCGGCTGGGTGCACTGCACGGGCGTGCCGCAGACGCCGTTGGCACAGACGTCGCCCTCCGTGCAGTCCAGCCCGTCGTCACAAGGCCCGCCCTCGTTGGCTGGGGTCAGCTCACACTTGTCGTTGACGCAGCGACCTTCACGACAGTCGCCGTTGAGAAACGCGCAGTCGCCATCCGCCGTACAGGCCGCGCTGCCGCCCGCGCCACCAGCGCCACCAGCGCCGCGGGTGAAGTCGTCCCCGCAACTCCACGCCAAAGGCCCCAGTAGCCCAGCAGCGAGCAAGTGAGCTATCCAACGTCTGCGCACGACAGCACCCTCAAGCAACCCCCAACAGTGTAGGCCAGTTTTCACGGTCGGGCCAGCAGCCGCGAGCGCTCCGTGCCCGGCTCGGCGGGGAGGTGATAGGCTGGGAAGCAATGCGACCAAGGTCGTGCCTCCCTCTTTCCCTGGTCGGCGCCGCGCTCCTGCTGCTTACGGCTTGCAGCGACAGTCCGCCTGCAGATGAGCCCCCGCCCCCCGACCCCGACGGTTGTGCGGAGGACGAGCTGTCGTTGGGCGGCAGCTGTTTCCGTCCCGGCATTGCCGAGGATGCCTGCGCAGCTGGCTTCGAGTGGGCCGACTCGGCCTGTCACGCCATCTTGCCCGACAGCTGTCCGCCGGCAACCATGGCGCGCATCGGCGAGCTCGGCTGCGTCGAGGTTGGCACGGGCTGCGGCGAAGGAACCTGGGGGGCCATTGTCGTGGAGCCGACGACGGTCTACGCGGACGCCACGGCTTCGGCGGCGGGCGCCGACGGCAGCGCGGCGCAGCCGTTTGTCACGATTGGCGAGGCTGTGGCAGCGGCAGCGCCGGGCGCCATCGTGGCAATCGCCGAGGGCAGCTACAACGAATCGGTGCAGCTGAGCGCTCATCCGGTGCGCTTGTGGGGGCGTTGCCCGCAGCTGGTGCAGATCGTTGGTGGGACGGGCCCAGCGGTGGTGGTGACGGCGGCAGCGACGGGCTCGGAGATTCGCAACGTGGCGCTCACGGCGGGTGGCGATCCGGCGCTGAGCATCGTGGGCGCCCTCGGCGTGTTCGTCGGCGACAGCTGGATCCACGACGGGGACGGCTGGGGCATCGAGGCGAACGCTACGCTCGGCGACACCAGCGTAACGGTGGAACGCACGCTCGTGGAGCGCGTCACGCAGGCGGGGATCTACGGCGAGGGAGCGACGCTGCTCGTGCGCGACTCGGAGGTCCGGGAGATGGTGGCGCACAGCCAGGGACAGGGCTTTGGCATCGCGGTGTTCCCACAGGTCGACACCGCACGGCGCTCGACTCTGGAGCTCGACCACGTGGTGGTGCGTGACGCCAAGGACGCGGCCCTCAACCTCATCGGCTCGGATGTGGTCATGCGCGGTTCCGTGGTTCAGCGTGTGGAACCCACCGACGACCCAGCCTGGGGCATCGGAGTGTCGATTCAGCTTTCCGTCGCCTTGTGGGACCGCGCCAATGTGGTCATCGAACAATCGGAGATCTCCCACACGAAGAACGCCGGCGTGCTGGCCATCGGCTCCGACGTGGCTGTGGTCACGACGTCGGTCCACGACATCGCCACGGGCGCAGATGGCACCCTCGGTCGCGGCATCGAGGTGGAGGAGCACGCCGAAGGCGCCGAGGTGGCGCAAGCCGTCATGTCGGTGAGCGACTCGACGATTCGCCGCGTGTTCGACAGCGGCGTGATGGTGTTCGGCTCGCAGGCCACGCTCGAGCGCGTGCTCATCCAGGATGTCGCGCCATCCAGCGAGGAGCGCGGCGGAACGGGCGCCTGGGCTCAGCCTGGCTTCGTCACCGGTGACGTGCCGAGCCTGATGACGGTGCGCCAGTCGTTGGTCGAGCGCGTGCACCACGCCGGTGTGGGTGCGTATTTCTCGGGCTTGGTCGTCGATCGCCTCGTTGCACGAGACGTGTGGGCCAATCCCAACGGTACCCATGGCGACGGCATCATGATCGCGGGCCACGAGCTGTCGCTCAGTCACAGCCAGGTGTTGGGGTCGGCGCGGGTCGGCGTCGCGTCGTTCGGCGGGCGGGCCAGCGTCGAGAGCTCGGAGCTTCGCTGCAACGCGATCGACCTGTCGGCGCAAGACTACGACGGACTTCCGGCGGAGGTCATCGACCAGGGTGGCAACCGCTGCGGCTGCGACGGCACTGACGAGCCGTGCCAGGCGATCAATGCCGGGCTCGAGCCTCCCAGCCCGCTGTGAGCACACCGCGCCGGCTGAATGGTGCGGCGCTCGGCGGTCCTCCTGTCCCCGGAGCTATGCTCAATCGCTTCGCTTGGGTCAGCGCTCTTCGGAGCTCCCGTCCGTGATTGCCCGTACCGCCGCCTTGCAGTCCATCAGGTTCGAGAGGGTCAATCCAAAGATCCGCTGGCCGAAGCCGGGTACCCAGGCCCTGGACAACAGCCGCAGGCGAAGCTCGTCGGTATCCTGCAGCTCGTCGACCGGACAGAGCGCCACGTCGAAAGGCGGCAATGGCAGCCGCAGGTTCAAAGTCGCTCATCACCGATCACCAGGCGCGGGGTCGCTAACGCATCTGGATCTTGAGGTTGTCGATGCTGAGCAGCTTCAGGCCGTATTCGGCAAAGTGGGCACAGTGTGGCGGCACTGCTTCGACGAGCTTCCGTGCCGCGGTCTGAGCATTCTGGATGGTGTAGTAGCCACCGCTGACCCACTCGACCAGGCAGCCTTCCAAGAGCTGCTTGAGCTGCGCGGTGACCCAGGAGATTGCGGCTTGGCTGTCACCGTCCGCGCCGACCAGCTGCATGACGAGACGGGCGGGGTCGATGACGTCCAAGCTGTACGTCCCGAACAACGTGGCTCCGCCCTCGCCCCCCTGATTGTCGACCATGCTGTCGATGCGCCCGCCAAACTGAACGCCCCGGACCCTTTGGGAGACGAACAGGAGGGTCATGCGAAAGCCGCCGGTCGGGTCCTGCAGGTTCTGTAGGAACGGGTAGCTCTGCACCGACAGCGTGTGGCGGCCGGGCCCCAACACGCCGGCGACGGCGCCGTTGCACATCACCAACAGGCCCTCGTGTGCTTCAACGACGACCTGTGCGTTGGCGCTGAGGTGGTCGGCCCCGAAGGGCGCCACGAGATCGCCTTGCTTGTCGTCCGGACGGGCCGCCATCATTGCTCCGCCCCCCGCCGGCTTCATGAACTGCACCATGCGCGCGAGGGTAACACGCGCCCCTAGGGTGGACGGTGCCAGAACACGCTGATGGTGCCATCTTCCGAAAGTACGATGCGAAGCTGGTCCTCTCCCCAATCACGCCCCCGCCAGACCAGGTAGCGCGGGTCGTCGCTACCGCTCGGTGGCCCAAAGTCCCGGGCGAGTAGCCCTGAGATTGCGTCGAAGGCCGCATAGGGGTGGTCGTCGCCGACGAAGTACTCGATGTCGACTCGGGACCATTCGTCCTTACCGCTGAATTCGACGTCGACGGGCAGTCCGTACCATCGGTAGTTGGTGCACTTCCACTGGGAAGAGCTGGGCCGCGACGGCCCAGGCTTGCCGCCAAGCCTCGTGCATTTGGCCCGGGCCTGATTCTCTGGCTCCACCTGAACCCCCCCACCCAAAGCGCCAGCGCTTTCGCGCAACTGAGCGGCGCTCGCGACGATGGATAGGTGAGGGCGAGCCGTGAACTGCCGAGCCGCCACTGTTCGTCGAGTTGATCCGGTTGTCCTGGCAATCCCATCTGACGTGGCCGGACAGCGCCTCGGCCGGTCAGCGCTTCGGATTTGCACGAACGCCGCGTTGCTTGCGGCGGCGCAATCCGACGAGGGATAGCAGGCTCACTGTCCACCAGAGGGGTGTCGGACCCTCCGCCGTTGGAGCGGGGAAGCGACATCCGCAGCTACTGTCGTCGGAGGCGCCATTGCCTTCACTCGAAGGCGGCGAGGCTCCGCTGCCTGCTGTGCCTCCGTCGGGTGTGCTGCCTCCGGTTCCGGTGCCGCCGGTGCCACTGCCACCCACCCCGGCGTCGCTTTGGGTCCCGCAAGGTGTCGGCTGCCAGCTGCCGGAGCAGCAGTATCCATTGGTGTGCGCGTTGCTGCCGTCGTCCGGGTCAGCGACGCCGCCACACAGGCAGGCCGCCTGGATCTCGACGCCGTCCTCGCAGGGGGCCGGGCCGATGTACTGCCGACTGAGGAGCACGTTGTCGACATCGAGGATGTTGGTGGTGTTGGCCGGGTTGTTGTGAATGTACAGGTAGACGCCGACTTGATTGGGCCGGAGGTCGGCGGTGGTACGCCAGGCAATGCCCGTGGCCGTGTAGATGTGCTCGCCGTCGACCCAGAAGGTCTGGGAGCCATCGGCCTGGCCGGGCGTGCCAGGATCGATGGCCATCTCGAAGGCATGCCAGTCGCCCCGGGTCGCAAAGAAGTCGGTCGTTGGCGAGAACATGTCGCCATAGCAATCGTTGGGACCGGGGAAGCCGCAGTCCATGTACATCTGGTGGTAATACGAATAGAAGCCCCAGCGCCCCGGCCAGGGCAGGCTTTGGTAGTCCGACCAGGGCTCGAGGTTGGACGAGAACCGATCATCGCCCTGGGGCTTCTCGCCTGCTCCACCCATGCATCCCCAGGGATAGAGACTGGCGTGGCAGGCCGACATGCCGCCCAGGTGCATGAAGTTACCCTGGTGGAAGTCGTCGTTGAACCGCAGGTAGCGGCGGTAGTGGAGCGTGTCCCAGTCGACCGTCGCGCCGAGAAACTTCTTCGGTCCCGAGGTCACGCCTGAGCTGAGCGCCTGCCCCGTATCGTTGACGATCTGCAGGCGCATCGACCGGATACCCGCAACACCCACCGGGTTCTCGTCGACTAAGAACATCCGGTCGCCTTCGCCGTAGATGTCGTTCCAATAGGTGCCGAAGTCGCCCGCGTCGGACACCTCGAAGTCGTGGCAGAAAACCCATTCGGGATGGTTGGCGACGTCGTCGCATTCTGCCGCGCCCGCCGGCGACGCAGCTGCCCAGCACGCCGCCAACGCACCGATTATGCCAACCCACCGCTCGATTCGTCTCTTCGGCATTGCGATCTCCTCTGATCGCTAACCTACCGACTAGCGAGCCAGCCGATCAAGGGTGCGGATCGGGATCGAGCAGCTGGCTGCAGCTGTTGACATCGTCGCAGCCGCGCTCCGAACCTGCTCACCGCCGGAACATCACCCTCACGGGGACCGAGCTCGCCGTGGCGATGCCGCGATCGTCGAGGGCCGGGTCGAACTTGAAGCTCTTGGCACAACGTTGGGCGGCGGCGCCGAAGCCATACCCTGGGTCGGAGATGAGCTTGGTTCTGGTGACGGTGCCATCAGCGGCGACGTCGACCCCGAGTACTACGCTGGCTCGATCGATCTTCGCCGCGTCGGCTGCTGTGGGGAAGTCGCACTTTACCTGGGGCTTCATGCGTGGCGGCCGGGCCGCGCCACCGGTGCGGGGCCGTTTGGGCACGGCCATGGGCCTGCTCATTGCCACCCCGCCTCGGACAGCACCGCTCAGGTCAGGTGGCTCAGGCGGGGGTCGGGGCTCGTCCTCGACGATGAGATCCCTGGCGGGCAGCGGTTTGGGTGGCGCTGGCTCGGGCTCGGGATCCGGTTCCGGCAGCGGGTCAGGAGCTCGCGTGTCGATGATCGGCACCACCTCGGGCTCAGGCCGTGCCGGCGGTGGTGTTGTGGGACCACAGCCGAACAACAGCACCCCGAGCAAGCCACCTG
>JAUVCD010000784.1 GCA_030590865.1 Myxococcales bacterium
GAGGTGGCGTCGATCGACGAAGTCGTCGAGGTCAGACCCAGCGACCCTGACGCCGAGGTGGCGTCGATCGACGAAGTCGTCGAAGTCAGACCGAGCGACCCTGACGCCGTGGTGACCCCGAGCGATGACATCGCCGAGGTAGCGCCGATCAAGACCACCAGCAAAGCTCCCCGCAGGCCGCGCCCCTCATCGACGCCCCCCCCCCTTCCAACCACCCAGCCGCCTGAGCACCGCGGGTTGTCCAAGCCTGATCTCGACTCGCCGGCGCCGGGTGACATCGAGACGAGGCCCAGTCCAACCCCACCTCGAACAGACGTGGCCGCCGATCCTGCTCAGCCCCACCTGGACGAGGCCAAGGCGGATGGTCAGGCTCATCCGAAGGCACCCCCGACCACGGAAAAGGTCATCCGTCTGGGCGTGTCTCAGCGACCAGCGAGGCAGGTCCATCCGCCCCCCCCAGCAACGGGGACCTTCGCTTCCGGTCAGCCCGCTGGACGACGGTTGCCCGTGATATGGCTCGCTGCGGTCGCCATCACAGCCGTGGCCTCCTTCGCTCTGGGGCTGCTGGTGGCCACCGGCCCCGTCGAGGTCCAGGTGAGCCGTGGCGATTCAGAAACCCGTCCTAAGCCAACGGCTGGGGCAACCAGCGCCGCGGACCCGTCACGCCCCGACGTGCCGACCGTGGCTAGCCCTCCGAGCACCGGGGCCTCAGACTCGCCGAGCGATCCGACCTCCCCGGCTAGCAGCGGTGAGGCTGGGGACAAGACAGACGGCACGGCGCCTGAGTCGGATTCGGATAGCGATGCTACCGCCCTGGCGGCCGACCGTGGGTTCCTGGTGATCGAGTCGTCTCAGAAGGACGCCGAGATCTACTTCAGAGGCGTCCATGTGGGGTCGGTGGCCAAGCGCATCGACGTCAAGTGTGGTACCGGCTTCATCCGGCTGGGCACGGTGCCCTTGGCCAAGTGGCACAGCCCCGGTCAGGCGGTGCAGATAGCCTGTCAGAGCGTCACCACGGTGACCATCGAGCCAGCGCCGAGCACACCTGACAAGCCCGGCGCCCCGACCGTCCGACCACCGCCACCGAAGGGCGGCGATTGGGTGCCCTCCACCCTTTGAGCGTCGACCGGAGGCTAGCCGCCCAACACGTCGAGCCGGGCCAGGGAGCTACAGGTCTCTGAAATGGCGCGCATCATCCTCAGACGATTGTCACGCAGCTGGGGCTCCTCTGCCATGACCAGCACCTCTTCGAAGTAGAGCGCCAAGATCGGCGCCAGGGTTGCCAGCTTCACGAAGGCCGCCGCGTAGTCCCCCGCTTCAGACAGCGAGGCAAGCTCGGCCTTCATGCCGAAAAAGGCATCGTACAATGCGATTTCGCCCGATTCGACACCTGGCTCGGGGTCTCCTTCTGGTGCCGTCTTGGCGATATTGGTCGCCCGCTTGAACACCTCCCCGACCTTGGTCCGGGTGTCGCTGTCGAGCATCATGATGGCCTCGGCACGAGCGCGCGCATCGAGCGGTCGGCTCGCCGCCACGCCCAGGGCTGCCTCGACGACGTCGGTCGGAAGCTTATCGGTGAGCAAGCCCCGCAGTCGGTCTCGAAAATAGGGGACGAGCTTGCCGCGAAGATCGTCGCTGGCCAGGTCGAGATCCGTCCCGCCGTAACCGGCGTGGGCCGCGGCCAAGGCGTCGGCGAGGTGCAGGTCGAAGCGGCGGTCGAACACCGTGCGCAGCGCCCCGATGCAGGCGCGCCTCAGTCCGTAAGGATCCGCTGCGCCGGTCGGCGACAGCCCGATGCCAAAGCACCCCACCAGGGTATCGAGCCGATCGGCCAAGCCCACCAGCGCGGCGGCGGCACTCGCAGGCGTGTCGTCATGGGCTCCCCGGGGTTTGTAGTGATCCCGGATCGTGTCGGCGACCTCGCTGGCCACGCCCTGAGCAAGTCCATAGGCACGTCCGACCTCCCCTTGAAGCTCAGGAAACTCGCCGACCATCCAGGTCACCAGATCGCATTTGCACAAGTGAGCGCCCTTAGTCGCGACGTCGATCGTCCCCTGGTCGAGCCCGAGCTGTCCTCCCAGCTCAGCCACCAACCGCTCGATTCGCTGCGCCTTGTGCAACACGCTGCCGAGCCGCTTCTGGAACACGATGCCATCGAGCTCGGGACGGCGATCGACCAGCTGCCGCTTGAGGTCTTCGGTGTGAAAGAACCGAGCATCAGCGAGGCGAGCGCGCATCACCCGATCGTTGCCGAGCTTGATTTGTTCAGGGTTGCGGGCCGTATTGACCACCGCCAGATATTTGGGCAGCAGCTCACCGGCCTTGCCACGGAGACCGAAGTAGCGCTGATGACCTCGGGCCACCTCGAGGATCACCTCCTCAGGCAAGGCGAGAAACTCGTCGTCGAAGCTGCCCACGATGACTTGCGGCTCTTCCACCAGCGACAAGTTCTCACTGACCAAGAAGTCGTCCTCGATGAGCTCGCCGCCTGCCTCTGCAGCAGCTTGTCGCAGTCGCTCGGCCATCAGCTGAGCTCGCTGGGCCGGGTCGACCACCACCCGAGCCTCACGCAGCGCCTCGACGTAGTCACCTGCGCTGGCCAGCTCGACCGCTTGGGGATGGAGAAATCGGTGCCCATAGGTGCACCGACCGCTGCGCAAATCGCCGAGGGCCACGGGGAGCTCTTCCGAGCCCAGGAGGGCCACCAACCAGCGCACCGGCCGGCCGAAGCTGAGTGTCCCTGATCCCCAACGCATCGACTTTCGGAACGGGATGGCCGTGGCGATGGCAGCGAGGGCTGGGGGCAACAAGGCGGCGGCAGGCTGACCCTGCTCGCGGCGCATGCCTTTGACATACTCTCCCTTGGGCGTCTGCACGCGCTCCAGATCGCCGACCAGACAGCCGAGCTTCTTCGCGAATGCCTCGGCAGCGCGGGTGGGTTGGCCGTTCTTGTCGAAGGCCACCTTGACCGGCGGGCCGGTGACCTCTTCCTCCAAGTCCGCTTGCTCGAGCTCGACCGCCTGCACCTGAACGGCGAGGCGGCGTGGCGTTCCGAAGGCGTGAGTGTCGCCATGTCCCAAGCGCAGCTCGGCGAGCTGCTTGTCGACCAGCGCGGGCAGCGCGTGCACGGCACCTTCGACGAACGAGGCCGGCAGCTCCTCGCAGCCGATTTCGAAGAGTAGATCTAGGGTATGGGTCATGGGGCATCCAGCAGGTCGGCAAGGGCGTAGCGGCCCGGCGCGCGGCGGGCAACAAAGCGCGCTGCACGCAGGGCGCCTTCAGCGAACAGCTCGCGGCTCACCGCACGATGAGTGATCTCGATACGGTCGTGGTCACCGAGCAGGTGCAGGCTGTGGTCGCCGATGACGCCACCGCCGCGCAGCGCGTGCACACCCACCTCGGAGGGTGGTCGAGCTCCCACGTGTCCGTGCCGTCCGTGGACCGCTTCGAGCCCGGCTCGAGCAGCGACGGCTCGCTCGACGAGCATGGCCGCAGTGCCGCTCGGCGCGTCGATCTTGCGGTTGTGATGGGTCTCGCAGAGCTCCACGTCGTAACTCGGGAGCGCAGCGACAGCCTGCTCGACGAGCCGGGCGAGCACCTGCACGCCGAGACTCATGTTGGGCGCCCACAGCACGGCGATGGTCGCACCCGCTCGGTCGATTAATGCCTCACTCGCCTCGTTGAGCATGGTCGTTCCGCTGACCACCGGCACTCCCGCTTGCAACGCACCCCGCAGCATCCCATCGAAGGCGGCAGCAACGGAAAAGTCGATGATCACATCCGCGCCGAGGAGCGCCGATCCCAGATCAGCACTCAGCTCGACGCCGAGATGCCCGACACCGGAGAGCTCGCCAATGTCCTGACCGAGGTGGGGATGGCTCGGGCCGTCGACGGCGCCGACGATGGCCAAATCGTCGGTCTGGCTGGCTAGACGGTTGACGGCTAGACC
>JAUVCD010000747.1 GCA_030590865.1 Myxococcales bacterium
AAGCCTCGTGCTACCCTCTTGGGACGCGGCCTCCTGCCCGCCCGGCAGCTCAGGCGCAGGACGTTAGACCGACAAGCGATGGACTCTCGAGAAGCGCGGCAGACGTGGGACGAGTACTACGAGAGGATTCGTCAACGGCGAACCTCCGAGATCGCGCTCATGCAGACGCAAATGCGCGGTGCCGGTGTGACCGACGACACCGGCCTACTAGTCGACTTTGGCCACTTCTCGTCGGAGAAGTCCGACGCTGAGGCATTGCTGGGTCAGCTTGGTGAGAACTACGAGATGACGCTGAGGCGGGACGACAAGAGTGGTTACTGGATTGCTGAAGGCACCACGCGCCACGACGCTCGCGAGTTGACCGAACAGGCGCTACTCGACTGGGTCGTCTTCATGTGTGACGTCGCCCACTCGCATGGGTGTGTGTTTTTTTCGTTCAAGCTGGAAGTACTGCGAGGCGGTCAATCTTGGTCAAATCAGGGTGTCCACACGGACGAAGCCTAGGTCGACACGCATGGCGGACAAGCAGCACGCGACACGAAGCCCCACGACAAGAGGGAACAAACACGATGCCAGGCGGTCGCCTCTACACACCCCGCAAGAAACTAGTCGGTGAGCTCAAGTCGTACGGCGAGGACCAGGTAGCTCGAAAGATCCGCGGGATGTCGAACGACGACTACGATCGACTCCAGCAAGTTGCGTTCGTTCACTCCCTTACGGGCATGTTGCTGGCAAAGGCCCTCTGCCTGGCGGCCGTCGAGGTTGTGGAAGGAAAGCCTCGCCCGCTAAAGAGGAAGCGCCGCGTGTTCCCCAAGTCCGAGCACTGACGTCTCCAGCATCAGGTGGCGCGGTCTAACATCGCATTGCACCTGACAATCGCCCTCCTTCGCAAGCTCGGTCGGACGCTTGCAGGTGAATGCGGTACCGTTGGACTGACCCCGTTGGCCTCTATCAGAGCAATGCGATACTTGGTTCATTGTGACGACGCGTCTTGGGGGCTGTACCAGTTTCCGGTTCAAGTCATCGAAACTGGCATAGCTCCGGTCCGGTGGACACCATTCTACGCGGCGTAGCGCTCCTCGTAATCGGCGGGGCTGGTGTAGCCCAGGTAGGAGTGCAGCCGGTAGGCCTAGGGGCCACGGCAAAGCCCTGGCGGGCTGCCGGCTGGCAGCCCGCCTGAAGGTCAGTGGCTCATCTTGAAGAGCATCGCACCGATGCGCCGGAGCTTGTCTTGCTGTTCGACGCTGCCAGCGAGCGAGACGCAGTCGAGCACCGCACAGCATTCGCCAGCCGACCCAAGCGCCGTCAGCAGGTTGCTCTTGCCCACCACGGTCCCCTTCTTCGAGCACCCCTCGGCGATGTTACACACCACCGAATCAGACGCCCGCAACCCTTGGTCACGCAAGTGCGACCGCCCCCGGGGAAACCCCGCGCGAGAAAACCACCGGTTCACCGAAACGGCGAGCCGGTAACAATCGAGGTTCTGGTAATCGAAGGAATGCTTCATCTGGCCGATGGAGGCCTCAAAGCAACAGTGAGAACCACCTGCGTTGCCCCGAGATTCGAGCTCGGAAGCGTGAGGTAAGCGGGGCCGTGCGCAGTGGAAGAGGAAGAGGAAGCAGAAGCGAGAGGCGGGTGACCAAGACCGGTGACCCCGTGGCGCGACCGCGCGCGGCGATTTCAGCGCCTTCGCGCTCCCGACTCGCCCATTCCGGGGCTAGGCTGCACCCGTGGCCCCAACCAAACCCTGGAGCAAACACTCGCCGGCCGGACCCTGGGACACCATCGTGGTGGGCTCGGGCATGGGCGGCATGACCACCGCAGCCCTGCTGTCCAAGCTCGGCAAGCGGGTGCTGGTGCTCGAGCAGCACTACACGGCCGGCGGCTTCACCCACACCTTCAAGCGGCCGGGCTACCGGTGGGATGTGGGGGTCCATGCCGTCGGCGAGGTGACACCCCACAGCATGACGGGACGACTGCTCGGCTGGTTGACCCACGATCAGCTGCAGTGGACGTCCCTGGGCGAGGTCTACGAGGAGCTGCATTTTCCCGGCGGGTTTCGGATCGACTTTCCCGACAATGGGCGGCAGCTGCAGCACAACCTGGTGGAGGCATTCCCCAGCGAGCGCCAAGGGCTGGAGGACTACTTTCAGCTAGTGAACGAAGTAGCCCACGGCATGCGGGGCTACTTTCTGGCGCGGACCCTGCCACCGCAGCTCGCCCCAGTTGCCGATCGACTGCTCGCCCGCAAGGTCCAGCCCTACTTGGAACAGACCACCGCGGAGGTGCTGCAGCGATTCACCAGCAACCGAGAGCTGCAGACGATCCTCACCGCCCAATGGGGCTACTACGGCTCCTTGCCCAGCCGCTCGTCATTTGCGATTCAGGCGCTGGTCGTGAAGCACTTCAGCCACGGCGCCTACTATCCCGTTGGCGGTGCAGGACAGATCGCCTTGCACCTGCTTCAAACGGTAGCCGACGCCGGCGGCTGGACCCGCATCAACGCCGACGTGGCAGAGATCATCATCGAAGGCGGCCGCGCGGTGGGCGTGCGCCTAGCCGACGGGGAGGAGATTCGGGCTGCCCGGGTGGTAAGCGCCGTCGGCGTCGGCGCTACCGTGCGCCGCTTGCTCCCGGAGCGATACCGCGCCGAGCCCTGGGCAGAAGCGGTCGCGACACTACCGCCCGGCCCGGCCTATTTGTGCCTGCATCTCGGCTTCAAGGGTGACATCCGAAAGGCCGGCGCGACGACAGCCAACCAGTGGTTTTACCGAACCTGGAGCCACGACGACCAGAGCGTGTGGACCGTGACCCCGGATAGCAAGTTATCCGACGCTCCGGTGCTCTACTGCAGCTTCCCCTCGATCAAGGACCCGTCCCACGACCCGGGCCCAGAGCAGCGCCACACGGGCGAAGTGGTCACTTTCGTGCCCTGGAGCGTCTTTGCGCCTTGGCGCGACCAGCCCTGGAAAAAGCGTGGGCCAGCCTACGAGGCATTCAAGCAGAGCATCCAGGACCACCTGCTCGAACAGCTCTTGTCGGAGATGCCGGCGCTCCGTCCGATGGTCGACCACGTGGAGCTCTCAACGCCCGTCTCGACCGACACCTTCTGTCGCCCGCTGTCCGGCTCCGCCTATGGCCTGGAGCCTACCCCGGAGCGGTTTCGGTGCCCCTGGCTGCGAGCACGCTCTCCGATCCCCAACCTGCTGCTGTCGGGTTGCGAGGTCGCTAGCGCCGGCGTCATGGGCGCCATGATGGGCGGCGTGCTCGCCGCGTTGGTCGCCGAGCCCGTCAGAACACTGTCAGCCTTGCGACCGCTTTTGTAACCAGACCCAGGCCGGCTCACTCAGCCTTCAGGGCGTCGACCCGGTCCGAACAGCTGTCGTTGAAGGTAGGGTCCTCGGCCAAATCGTCGCGACACTCGTTTTGGCACCCCACGATGTCATCTTGAGTGGCGAAGCCCAGGTCGTTCTCGCAGGTTTGCTGACAGCCAGGCAGGTATTGGTCCTCGTAGCTCTGGCAGAAGACCTTCCCACCAGGCTGCTGCTGTGAACCGCCACAGCCAGTGAAGAGGACGAGCAGCAGAGCAACGAGCAGCAGCAGGCGCATGGAGAGTCTCCGATCGTTGGGGCTTGAGCGACGGCCAGCCTAGCGCATTGTGGTCCTGAACGACGCATGTTGGCGCCCATGGGCTAGACTCGGACCGTGTTCGGCTGGTTGCGACGGAAGCGGGAGCCCCCCGCAGAACAGCAACGCCCCAAGACTTGGCGGGATGCCAACCTAGTGCGCGGGCTCACCACCCGCGAGCTAGCGGTGATCGATCCGCTGGTGAAAGAACGCAGCCTGCCCACCGGGGAAACGCTGGTGCGGCAGGGAGAGCCGGCCATCGAGCTGTTCATCCTCCGGTCCGGAACCCTCGAGATCGTCAAGACCGACGACGAAGACGAGCGAGAGCATGTCATCGGCGTGGTGACCGCCGGCGAGGTCGTCGGCGAGGTGGCGCTCTTCAATGAGCAGCCACGGTTCGCCACGGTACGCGCCACCAGCGACTGCGTGCTCGACGCCATCACCTTCAATCAGCTGCGGCCGAACCCGGATCAGCTAGCCCGATCGTCCCTCGATCCACGGCCGAAGCCGGTGCGGCGCGCCTACCGCAAGCTGCTCGAGAACCTGGCCAAGCTGCTCGCCGACCGGTTGCGCGCCCAAGCTGATGTGTCCCTAGCCGATGCCAAACGGCGTCACGCAGTCGCCAGGTTCCTGGTGAACATCCTGGTCCTCTTGTGCCTCTACAGCTTC